>CALBCO010000038.1 GCA_937927265.1 uncultured Verrucomicrobiae bacterium
CCGACAATTGTTGGCCTTCGGCCGAAAACAATCGTTGCAACCCCAAGTGCTTGATCTCAACGATGTCATCGCCGATATGAACAAAATGTTGCGGCGGGTCATCGGCGAAAACATTGAGTTAGTCACCGTCGCCACGTCGGATTTGGGGGCCGTTCGGGTTGATCCCAGCCAAATCCAACAGGTCGTGCTCAACTTGGCCGTCAATGCCCGCGACGCGATGTCGCTGGGTGGCACCCTGACGATTGAAACCTGTAACACAGTGGTGGATCAGTCGCTGGCCAACCGTCAAGAAGTCGTGCCAGGAGACTACGTGACAGTAACTGTCCGCGATACCGGCACCGGGATGAGTGACGATGTGAAACACCATCTGTTCGAACCGTTTTTCACCACGAAAGGCGTAGGACAAGGCAGCGGCTTGGGACTGGCCACCTGTTACGGCATTATCCGGCAGAGCGGCGGATTCATAACGGTGGACAGCGAACTGGGCCGCGGATCGGAGTTCCGTCTGTATCTGCCTCGCGTGGCCGACGCAGCACCGGCTGAGGTAGAGTTGCAGCACGATACGGAGCCTGTTCAGGGACACGAAACAGTCTTGGTGGTCGAAGACGAACCAGCGGTCCGGGAATTGGTGGTGACAATATTGCGAGAGTATGGTTACAAGGTAATCGAGGCCACCAGAGGAGAAGAAGCGTTGCGGTTGGTGCAGCAAAACAAGATTGATTTGTTGTTGACCGACGTGGTCATGCCCCACATGAGCGGCAACGAGTTGGCGAGGCAACTGTTAGTCCGACATCCGCGAGCCAGGGTGTTGTTCATGTCTGGCTACAACGACGAGGCGGTCCGGGACCAGGGTGTGCCGCAGTCCGGGGTGGCCTTTCTGCAAAAACCGTTCACAGGCCGGGTGCTGCTCAACAAGGTCCGCGAAGTACTCGATCAACGACCGCCCGGCGCGGCCCACGCCCCGTGCTGAGCAGTGACGACCACGTCGGACTTGCCAGGAGGCGGGCGGCTGGACTACCCTGGCGGCGCGTTGAATCCCTACGCCACCATGACTGGCCGGCATTCAGCCGGGCGGCTCCCGGCGCACGTAACCGCGCGGGAATGGATGCCGGCCAGCCCGGAGTCACCATGAAGCGGATGGTCGGGGGCAGTCTGCGGACGCGGTTGTTGTTGATGGTGATGGTCGCGGTATTGCCGGCGTTGGGGTTGATTTTCGCCAGCACCGCCTGGCAGGCCCGGCAGGAAATCAAACGCATCCAGGAAGATGCGTTCCAGCGGTCGCGACAAGCCGCCGCGGAGTTGGCGCGGGATATCGAGGGCGCGCGCCAGATGTTGTTTTTGCTGGCCCATTTGCGCGAGGTGCGTGGCGCGACGTTCGCCACGAACCAGTGCGAAAGCATCCTCCAAGACCTCCTCGACCAGTATCGAGGCCAGTACCTGAACTTCGGCCTGATTGAAACGAATGGATTGGTCTCCGCCAGTGCCCTCAGCGTGACCGGACGGGTGGACCTGGCGGACCGGGCGTACTTCCAACGCGCGCTGGCCACGGCCAGCTTCGTTTTCGGCGATTTTCAAGAAGGGCGAATCACCGGGGCGCGGACCATCAACTTCGCCTATCCGGTGCTGACGTCCCCGAAACGAATCCAACGCGTGTTGTTTGCGGCGATGGACTTGGAGTGGCTCAATCGCGAGTTGCAGCAGCGCCCCCTCCCGCCGGAGGCCGTCCTGACCGTCTTGGACGGGGCAGGGACCGTGTTGGCCCGCCAACCGGCAGCGGCCGACCTCTTGTACCAACCATTGGCCGATGGCGAATTATTGGCAACGATATTGAAAACCAACGAAGGAGTGCGGAACACCCAGACCGCAGACGGACAAAAGTGGTTGAACGCCTTCAGCCGCTTGGGCGACGCCGCGGGCGTGCTGTACGTCGTCGTCAGCATTCCTGAGCGGCAGGCGTTGCAGCCGGTCTTGGCCAATCGCAACCGCAACCTGTTGCTGTTGGGCATGGTGACTGTGGCGGCGCTGGCGGCGGCTTGGTACGTGGGCGGGGCGTTCATCGTGCAACCGGTCCGCGCCTTGCGCGAAGCCACGCGGCGGTTGGCCGATGGCGATCTGACCGCCCAAGCCGATGTTCACAGCGGCGCCGGCGAAATCGGCGAACTGGCCCAAGCGTTCAACCAGATGGCGCGCTCCCTGCAAGAACGCGTGGCCGAGCGGGTCCGCGCTGCCGATGCGCTCCGACAATCCGGCCAACGCCTAGCGTTGCATTTTTACCAAACCCCCTTGGGCGTGATTGAATGGGACCTGGATTTCCGCGTCACCCGGTGGAACCCCGCCGCCGAACGGATCTTCGGTTACACCGAAGCCGAGGCGCTGGGCCAACATGCCGCGTTCATCGTGCCCGCCTCCGTGCGGCCCATGGTGGATCAGGTCTGGCAGGATTTGCTGGCGCGCCAGGGCGGCCAGCGCAGCACCAACGACAACGTCACCAAGGACGGCCGCACCATCGTCTGTGAGTGGTACAACACGCCGTTGGTGGACGCGAACGGCAACGTGGTCGGCGCGGCGTCGCAAGTCGAAGACATCACGGACCGGGTGCGGGCGGAACGGGAAATCCGCAGGTGGAATGAAGTACTCGAACAACGGGTGCGCGACCGCACGCGAGAATTGGAAATCGCCAACAAGGAGCTGGAATCATTCTCCTATTCAGTCTCCCATGATCTGCGGGCGCCGTTGCGGGTCATTGACGGGTTTAGCCACGCGCTGTTGGAAGATTGCGGCCGCCAACTCACTCCCGAAGGCCAGGCCCACCTGCAACGCATCCGTGCCGCCACCCGCCGCATGACGCGGCTGATTGACGACTTGCTGAAACTCTCGCGCCTGACACGCGCAGAGATCAAGAAAGTGGACGTGGATCTCAGCGGTCTGGCCCGTCAAATCATCGAGGAACTGCGGCAAACCGAGCCTAACCGTGCTGTCACCGTGGTCATCGCTGACGGCATCCGCGGCTGGGGCGACGCGACCCTCATTCGCGCGGTGTTGGAAAACCTGTTGGGCAATGCCTGGAAATTCACGAGCCAGACGGCCGACGCCCGCATCGAATTCGGAAAAACCACCGGCGGCGCCGAATCGCTGGCGTATTTCGTGCGGGATAACGGGGCCGGCTTCGACATGGCCTGCGTGGACAAATTGTTCGGCGCCTTCCAGAGGTTGCATACCCAAAGCGAGTTCCCCGGCGAGGGCATCGGGTTGGCGACCGTGCAGCGCATCATCCGCCGACATGGCGGCCAGGTTTGGGCGACCGGTGCGGTCAAACAGGGAGCAACCTTTTTCTTTACGCTGCCCAACGAACCCTGATCGTAGGCACGAAGAGAACTTCTTCACACATCCCTGCCCCTCCCCCTCAAGACCCCTAACGTGGCGTCCCCCAAAACTGCGCGTTACACCCACAGAGTTTCAACCCGCCGCGCCCACATCTTCATCTTGGAGTGCGGTGCGGCGACAACACTTCCCCGCCAGAGGACCATGGAAACCTGTTATTTTTCGTAGATCACGAGGCCGAGCGCAGCCAGGATTACTGTTGGATTCGTTCTCCGCAGCAGTGGCTGAAAAGAGTAAGGACTATCCCCGTTTTCTGGGGCTGCAATGCTGTCAGTCCTTGAATCCTGACTTGTTGGGGAAAAGGACAAATGGGAAAGTGACCTCCGCAGTCTGAACTGGTTTCCGGGGTGTTGATCGCACCCCACCACGACGGAGGTCACCGATGCAGCTCACCAAAGTCGCCCACCAATTGCGCGCGCAACTCCATCAGTTTTCGGGGATATTTTCTCCCCACTTTTCCAAACCCCAAGCCGCGTTCATCGAGGCGATGCTTTTCGGTTGGAGCGCTACCCAGGATTGCCAACTCAGCGCCATCCGTCGCGCCCCCGGCGAGACCATCACGTTGAAGAAGACCGCCGAGCGCCTCACGCATCATTTGGCCGCGCCCCAACTCGGTCCGACACTGCACCAACAGATCGTGGCGCACGCCG
>CALBCO010000039.1 GCA_937927265.1 uncultured Verrucomicrobiae bacterium
CCAGATTACCGGTGGCGGTGGGCTTCGGCGTCTCCAACCCGCAACAGGCCCGGCAGGTGGCGGCGAGCGCCGATGCCGTGGTGGTCGGCAGCGCCATTGTCCACCAGCTTGCCCAAGGCCACTCGGCGCGGGAGGTCGCACGGTTCGTCGCGCCACTGGTGCGCGCCGTCAAATCCATCAACCCTCAACCCTCAACCATGAATCGTTTGCGATGAATTGGATCGTCATTATGGCGGGCGGCTCCGGTGAGCGGTTTTGGCCGTTGAGCCGGCGGGCGCAGCCGAAACAATTGCAAGCCATCGTCACCAAGCGAACGATGATTCAGGAAACCGTCGCCCGCGTGCGGCCGCTGGTGCCGATGGCGCGGATGGTCGTGGTCACGAATCGCGAGCAAGCGGCGATGGTGCGGAAACAGTTGCCGGGGCTGCGCCATCTCTTGATCGAGCCAGTGGGGCGCAACACCGCCCCGTGTTGCGCATGGGCGGCGGCATACGTCGCGCAGCGCGACCCGGCGGCGGTGATGGCGGTGTTGCCCGCCGATGCCCATATCAACGATGTGGCCCGGTACCGGGTGGTGTTGTCATCGGCATTGGATTTGGCGGCGCGACGCGACGTGTTGGTGACGATTGGAATCCGGGCGACGCGACCGGCGACCAGCTACGGCTACGTGCGCCTGGGCGAGCCGTTGGGCGCGGGATTCTGGCAAGCCCGGCAATTTGTGGAAAAACCCGACCTGGCACGAGCCGAAGAATTTGTCGCCAGCGGCGAGTACCGGTGGAACGCCGGAATGTTCGTCTGGAACGCCACGGCGATTCGCGCGGCGTTCCTCAAACACGCGCCGAAGATTTGGAAGACCATCCGCCATGCGAAGTCCGTGCCGGCCGTGTATCCGAAGTTGGAAAAGATTTCGGTGGACTACGCCGTGATGGAGAAAGCCGACAACGTGGTCGTCGCCAACGGCGATTTCGATTGGGATGACGTGGGCGATTGGCCGGCGTTGGCGCGGCACCTTCCGGCGGATGCCGCTGGCAATGTTGTCCGCGGCGAGTTTTACGGTGTGGACGCGTCCGATAACGTGGTCGTCTCATTGCCCGGTCACGCGGTCGCGGCACTCGGTGTGAAGGACCTGGTGATTGTGCACACGCGGGATGCGACGTTGATCTGTCCGAAGAGCGAAGCCCAGCGGGTGCGTGATGTGGTCAAGAAGCTGGCGGAGGACCGGCAGGGGCGCCGGTTGGTCTGATGCGCGTGCTCGGCGTGGATTTCGGCACGAAACGGATTGGGCTGGCGATTTCTGACGAGACGGGTACGGTGGCCACGCCGATCGGTTGTGTCAGCAACCTGGTCGAGATCACAGGGACGGCGACAGCACGCGGGGTCGGCAAGATCGTCGTCGGCGTACCGCGCCGTCTCAACGGTGCCGTCAGCGAACAGACGGAACGGACGTTGGCGTTTATTGCCGCGCTGCAACAAGCCACAACGATCCCCGTGGTGCGGTGGGACGAGCGGTTGACCACGGCGCAAGTGGAACGGGTATTGGTGGCGGGCGGCGTGCGCCGTTCGGACCGTAAAGAGAAACGCGATCAACTGGCCGCCACCGTGTTGTTGCAGAGCTACCTCGATGCGCAACCGGTACTTTAGATGCACGATTGCCTACGACGGCACCGCCTACGGCGGGTGGCAACGCCAGCCCAACGCGGTGACGGTGCAAGAACTCCTGGAGAAGGCGCTGGCCCAACTCGCCGGTTGCCCTGTGGTCGTCCACGGCTCCGGCCGCACCGATGCCGGCGTACACGCGCGGGCGCAAGTCGCGAGTTTCGTCGCGCCTCTTTACCATCCCCTCGCCACCATTTGCCGCGCCTTGAACGCCAACCTGCCAACCGACATTCGCGTCAGACAGGTCCGCACGGTGTCGGCGACGTTTCACGCACGGTTTTCAGCGACGAGCAAGGAGTATCGCTACCAGATTGACTGTGGGACAGTGGCAGATCCGTTTTTGCGCCACTATGCGTGGCATCACCCGCAGCCGCTGGACGTGTCGGCCATGCGACGCGCCGCCCGGATATTGAAAGGCCCGCACGATTTTACGGCTTTGGCCGCCAAGTCTGAACGCCAACCGGTGCGAACGATTTCCAAGCTCAGCATCATCCCTCGCGGCTCGCTGCTGACGATTGCAGTGACAGCGGACGGGTTTCTTTACAAGATGGTGCGGAGCATCGTTGGCGCGTTGGTCAAAGTGGGGGAAAGGCGGTTGACAGTCGAGGAATTGCGGTCAGTGCTGGAAGGGCGCAAGCGGACGGCGTTGATTGCAACTGCGCCCGCGCACGGGTTGTTTTTGTGGCGGGTCACATACGGGAAAACAAAACGCGGGAGACCCCGTCGGGTTTCCCGCGTTGTTGCCGCGACGGATTAGCGTTTCTTTTTGCCGCCGCTTTTGCCGCCCTTGGTCATGATGCCTTGGGCCTCGAGGTTGTCGCCACTGCCGGTGTAGCGCACGGTGACTTCCTGCCCGACTTTCAGCCCGGCCAACCCGCTGGCGGGCAGTTTGGCGTCGGCACCGACTTTGAACGTCTGGCTGCCGTCTTCGGTCTTGACCGTGATCGTGTTCGCAGTCGCGTCCACGCTCTCGATCGTGCCCATGCACGTCTGCGGTTTGCCGCCGCCCTTGCCGGGCTTAACACCCGTCGCGAGTGGCGCGAACGCCAGCGCCACGGCAATCACGACGATACTGCTGATGAGTTTCTGCATATATCTCCTTTGGTTGATGGTTGGTTTCTCACTACATCACGTAGTCAACCCCGCCACTTGAGAAAAGTTGCGCGGTGGTTTCGCTCCCCGAACCAAGAGTGGAAAAGGACACGCGCCGACATCTCACCGGGCTGGGGGGGGGCCGCCTGCTTGGCCGCGTTCTGCCGATTGGGGGTTGCATTCCATTTGGCGTCCGTCTATCGCTATGACGTTGAGCCGGCAAGAATGCATGAACTTCGCCGAGGCAAGCATGGCCAAAAACGTTAGAAGACGGGGGCGCGACTAGTCCTGATGAACGTGGTGTTGATTGAGCCGGAAATCCCGCCGAATACCGGGAACGTGGCCCGTTTATGCGCGGCGACGGATACGACCCTGCATCTCGTCGGTCCGCTCGGTTTCCGGCTCGACAACCGTGAACTGAAACGGGCCGGGATGGATTACTGGGAGCATGTTCGATGGAAATACTGGGACTCTTTTGTCCAATTGCAACAGGCGGCATCCGGGGAGGCCTGTTTTTACTTTGTGGAAAACAAAACGGACCGCTGGTACACCGCGCCACGGTATCGGGCGGGCGATTATCTGGTGTTTGGACGCGAGACGGCAGGGTTGCCAGCCGAGTTGTTGGAGGCCAACCGCGATTCGGTCATTGCGATCCCGCAGTTTAATCCCGCTGCGCGTAGCCTCAACCTCTCCAACTGCGTGGCGATTGTCCTCTACGAGGCGCTGCGACAGATCAAGGGGTTCTGAGTGTGTCCACTTGGCCGGTCACTGTCCGCAAGACCAAGGCCGGCAGGCTGGCTGACTCCGTCAGGTTGGTGAACACAATCGTTTGGTTCAACGACAGGCGTTTCAGCGGGCGCGCGGCATCCTGAATGACCACGGTGCCGAGGCGAACGTTCAACACATCCACTTGGTAGGAACGCCGCTTGCCTGTGGCAAACCTGGATTGCAGCCGCGCGGCGAGGTTGTCGCCTTGCACCGGTTTCACCAAGACGAGTTCCTTCAATTCCACTTCGATGGACCGGCATCGTGGCGCGCCCCGCAAGACCGAGATCGTGGAATAGTCCACGCGCACCAGCGGCACGTCCACCAACTCCGGCGGGTTCGCCAACCGGACGTGGCGCGCTTCCAACTGGCCGGTGAACGGACTGAGTCGGGCTTCCCCGACCCTGACGGGCAGGCCCGTGGCGCGTTGCAGGGCGCCTTGGATCACGAACCGAGCCATGAGATTGCGGCTCGAGTATAACGCGGCCAGCACGAGCAGCAATAGAATCAGAATACGACAGCGCATCAGTTGCTTTTAGTGAGCCGTGTGCGAAAAATCAAGCTGTGCCTCCACTCGGCGCCCATGTCAGCATTGCCGGCGGCGTCCCCCGCACGCTCGACCGCGCGGTGGCGACCGGCTGCGAAGCCGCCCAGATTTTTCTGAAAAACCAGGTACAATGAAACGCTCCGTCGTACACCGCCGACGAAGTTCAGCAATTCCGCGAACGCCGCACCATCCCCGTCTTCGCGCACAGTTCGTATCTCATCAACCTGGCCGCCACCGCCGCCCAACGCTCGGTCGCGGCGTTGGTGGACGAAGTGCGGCGGGCGGATGCGCTCGGCGTGCCGTTCATCGTGCTGCACCCCGGCGCGCATTTGGGGGCCGGCGAAGAGGCCGGCTTGGCGCGCGTCGCCAACAATCTCGACGCTGTTTTCCGCGCCACCGTGCGCAGTCCAGTTGCGGATTGCATTGGAGACGACCGCCGGCCAGGGAACAAATCTCGGTGACCGGTTCGCGCACCTCGCTGCCATCATCCATGCTTCCCATCATCCTGCCCGGATCGCGGTCTGTGTAGACACCTGCCACGTGTTCGCGGCCGGCTACGATCTGCGTTCCGCCGATGGCTACCGGCTGATGGTTGCCGAACTCGACCGGTTGATTGGCTGCGACCGCGTGGTCGCGTTTCATCTGAACGACTCGAAGACGCCGCTCGGTTCGCGGGTGGACCGACATGAACACATTGGAAAAGGCCACATCGGGCTGGCCGGTTTCCGGCAGGTGTTGCGCGACCGGCGTTGGCGTGACCTGCCGATGGTGTTGGAGACGCCAAAGGGCCAGGAGGGCCAGGCCGACCGTCGGAATCTTCGCGTATTGCGCTCGTTGTTGTCGCCCCAGGCCTGAAGTCCAGCGCTCCAGGAGAGCCGCTATTCAGGCTTGAGCACGACGAACGTCGCAGTGCCATCGCGTTGGACGTAGAGTAACACGCCTTTGTCTTTGGCGGCGCGCTTGGCTTGTTGGTGAAATTCTTCGGCGGTGCGAATGGGCTGGCGGTTGACTTCGGTGATCACGTCGCCCGGTTGCAAACCTTTGGCCGCCGCATCGCTGTCGTCCGCGACTTCCGTGATGACGACGCCGGTTGCTTCCGCGTAACCCAATTCTTGGGCGAGTGCGGGCGTCAGAGTTTGCACCCGCAGGCCGAGTACGCGCGCGGCCGGTGGCGGAAGCGTCAACTCGCCACGAGTCAAATGTGGCGTGTCGGGCAACTCGCCGGTCTTCAACTGCACTTGAACCGGCTGCCCGTCACGGCGGACGTCGAGCGTGATGGTTTGGCCAATTTGTTTGCGCAGGATTTGGCGTTGCAGGTCGCGCGGGGTTTTCACGGGCACACCGTCCACGGCGATAATCACATCAGCGGGTTTCAGCTCACTGGCAGCAGCCGGGGTGTTGGGATAAATCGCGCGCACGAGGACTCCATCTTTCAGATCCGGGAGAGATTCGGCCAGTTCCTTGTTTTGAGCGAGTGTTTCGATTTGGATGCCGATCCAGGGGCGGACGATTTTGCCGTGGGCAATCAGTTGGTCGGCAATTTCGCGGGCGAGGTTGGTGGGGATGGCGAAACCGATACCGCGATTCATGCCGCGAATGAGGGTGTTGATGCCGATGACGCGGCCTTCGATGTCGCAAAGCGGACCGCCAGAGTTGCCGGGGTTGATGGCGGCATCAGTCTGCAAATAATCTTCATAGGCGCTGCCGCCCCGCGTTGCAACGGCCGACCGTCCTTTGGCACTGACATGGCCAACGGTGAAGCTGTATTCCAGCTCAAACGGTGCGCCGATGGCGATGGCCCATTGACCGACTTTGACGGCGTCGCTGTCGGCGAGCACGGCTGCCGGAAGGTCAGTAGCATTGACTTTGATGACGGCGATGTCGGTACGCTCGTCGTTGCCGATTTTTTCGGCTGGAAACTGCCGGCCATCTTGAAGGCGGACTGTGATTTTGTCGGCGCCGTCAATAACGTGATTGTTGGTGAGGATGTAACCGTCGCGGCGCAGGATGGTGCCCGAACCTTGAGCATCCACGTCTTGTGGACGCCCCTCCGGCAGGCCGGGGCGACGAAAGAAGAACTCAAACGGTGTGCCTTCGAATTGTTGCCGGAACTCCTCGTCGGCATCCTGCGCGGTGAGCCGGCGGGTGGTGGTGATGACGACCACGGAGGGACTGACGGTCTCGGCGACGCTGACGAAGGCGCTTTCGAGTTGCCGGGCGAGATCGTGTGGGGGTGTCGCCATCATGGGGCCAGCGGCACAGGTCAGGCTGAGGAAAAGACAAATGATTTTCATGTAACCCCGCATCCTACCAAAGGACGGGTGCGTTGACAAACCGGGGCTTTTTATTACAGAGTGAATCATGAGCACAGTCCTACAAGAACAGGTGCGGGAATGGAAACACCGACGCAACGCCGTGATTCTCGCCCACAACTATCAAGTGCCGGAGATTCAAGATGTGGCGGATTTCGTGGGCGATTCGCTTGGCCTCTCCTATAAGGCGCGAGAAACAGCGGCGGACGTGATTTTGTTCTGCGGTGTGCATTTCATGGCCGAGACCGCGAAGATCATCAATCCCGGCAAGACCGTGCTGCTGCCTGACTTGGAAGCCGGTTGCTCGCTGGCCAACTCCTGCGATGCCTCGGCATTGGCGGAGTGGAAAGCCAAACATTCCGGCGTGGTCGTGGTCTCCTACATCAACAGCACCGCCGCCGTGAAAGCGTTGAGCGACATCATCTGCACCTCCGGCAACGCCGTCAAAGTCGTCCGCTCCATCCCGGCGGATAAACAAATTTTGTTCTGCCCCGACGAGAACCTGGGGCAGTGGGTCATGGAACAGACCGGTCGCAAAATGTTACTGTGGCCAGGCGTGTGCCACATTCATGTCAAGTTCACTCACGAATCCATCACCCGACTCCGGCAGCAACATCCTGCCGCGAAAATCGTGGCGCATCCCGAATGTCTGCCGATCGTCCGCGCGATGGCTGACGAGGTGTGCTCGACCGAAAAGATGATTGCCTATTGCCGGCAATCTGCGGCGACGGAGTTCATCATCGTCACGGAGTCCGGTATGTTGCATCGGTTGCGCAAGGAAATTCCCGGCAAGACGTTCATTGCCGGACCGACCGACACCTGCAGTTGCAACGAGTGCGAATACATGAAGAAAAACACACTGGAGAAATGCGTCGCCGCGCTCGAACACCTTGCGCCAGAAATTACCGTGCCCGAAGACGTCCGCCGTCGTGCCCTGATCCCCATCGAGCGCATGTTGGCCTTGGGCCAGTGAGCGCCCGCGCGAAAATCCGTTGGGCGCAGAACTGTTCTCCGCGGTCAACCTTCTCAAAGGCAGCCACCGGTAGGAGGTGGAGTTTCTCAAACACACCCGGTTGCGAAACAAACTTGGCGGCCAGTGGCGGGCATCATGTGGCAGCACCGGCAAGGTCGGATGTGAGTGCGACAACCTGCGGTCACGGCCGAGCTAACAGTTCTTCGGCTGCCGCAAGCACGTCGGCCAAGGGCAGGTCGCGGACGCAGGCGTAATCAAGGTGGGCCGGGCAGGTGAGGGACCGGCTGGAGTAATAAAAACATGGGCTGCAGGGCAGGTGGCGGCTGACGATTCGGTGCTTGGTGTGCCACGGGTGGACCCACGTCGGATTGGTGGGACCGAAAATGGCGAGGCACGGCACCTGACAGGCGGCGGCGGTGTGCATCAGGCCGGAGTCGTTGCTCACAAAGAGATGACACCGCCGAATCAACGCAGCCACCACGCGCATTGGCAACATTTTGGCGACAGTGACGACGTCCGTAGCCGGGCCGGTTGCCGCGAGGACGGCACTGTTGATTTCGACATCTGTCGGCCCTTCAAACAGGAGAAAACGCGCGTCGGGATGGGCAGTGCGGAGCTGTTGAATAAACGCCCCGAATTGAAAAGCGGGCCAACAACGACGGTGGTGGTTCTTGAGCGAGTTGCAGGCGGCGTGGAGACCAATCAGCGGCGTGGCCTCCGCCAAATCGTGTTGCCGAAGGTAATTCGATGCCGCCGTTTCGGCGTCGGCATCATTGCGGTAGTGGAGCAAGGTCGGAAGAGCTTGTGGGGATGTCCCCAGCAGATGAGCGGCCCAGCGCAAGTTTTCCTCGACGGCGTGCAGCGTTGGGTTCTCATCAAGCACGATTTGATTGAGACCGGGTGCGTTTATGATCCGCTGGCGTTGGTAACGAAAACCGATTCGTTGGCGGGCGTTGACGACGTGGCTGAACACATTGTAGCCAAGCCGGTTCATGCCATAGGGGATGACGCTGACATCGAATCGTTCGCGCCGCAACGACCACGCGCAACGAAAAATAGCCAGTTTGGACATGCCGAGAAGCCGCGCCAAGCGAACATCGGAAGTGAACAGTTGGTCGCGGAGATATTCGGTCACGCTGCCGAACATGGTCAGCAGCGTCAGTTGAAATCGGTCGGGACAAGCAGCCAGAGCCGCCAACGCCGGCGAGGCGAGAATGGCATCGCCCAATCCCGACAGGCAAAACACGAGCACGCGTTGTGGACTCTGGGAACTCATTTTGTGCAAGCGGCATGGTCTTATCACGATGGGCAGCCCGCGGCAAGCACGGGTTCGGGCGGAGGCATTCTTTCCTCAATCCTCACTCGTGACGATTTTTTTTTTTTGTTTCCCCTTGCCAGCGAAGCGGACTGTTGCTAGTAGTCTGATGTCGCGGGGCGCTGGGGCGCCGGCGATCACGAAATTATGCCGTACAAAATCAGCGAATAGCAGCGGGAGACATTATTGTATCCCACGGGAGGACTAATATGAGGAAACAAAATCATCATGCCGTCCGGTTCGGACGGTTCACCCACTTAGCCACGGGAGCGCTGTTGTTTGGCGCAGGTGCCGTCCGCGTGCTGGCCCAAGCCGCCGAAGAAGCTGCGCCGGCTGTCAAAACCCAGACGATGTGGGACATGGTGAAACATGGCGGCCCGTCGTTGGTGCTGTTGGCGATTTGTTCGGTTGTGACACTGACATTGATCATCGAGCGGTTCATGTACTACCGGAAGGCCAAAGGCAGCAGCGAGCCGTTGGTGGACAAGATCAAGCAGGCCGGCACGATGTCCGAGGCGTTGGCGGCCATTGAGAATGCGCCGGGCGTGTCGGGCCGGATTTTTCGGACAGCGTTGGTGGCGGCGCGCGACGGGCATCCGCCGGAACGCATTGAGCAGTTGGTGCAAGGCGAAGTGACGAAGGAACTGATCGGATTGGAGCGGTACTTGCCGCAGTTGGACACGATGGTGACGATGTGTCCGTTGCTTGGTCTGGCCGGCACAACACTGGGTATGATCCGGTCGTTCAGTATTGTGGCCGCGATCGGCATGAGCGACCCGACCAAGCTGGCTGGCGGTATTTCCGAGGCACTCGTCAACACGGCGGCGGGTCTGTTGATTGCGATCCCGGCGCTGTTCTGCTACAATTGGTTTACGGGGCGCAAAGAGCAGTTGCTGATGGACTTGGAAAAGGGCCTCAGCGAATTGATGGTCATTTTGAAGTCGTCAGCCGACGAATAAGGCGGGAGCCATGAAGCTGAAACGGCGCCGAGTCAAACGCGGGCGGGTGGAAATCATCCCGATGATTGACACCATCGTCATCTTGTTGATTTTCTACATGACGTTCTCGCGGTTCGTGGAAGCGTCGCGCGAAGCGAACATCAAACTGCCGACGACACATGCCGGCGACGAGTTCAAGCAGTTGTCAGGACAGATCATCGTTAACATGTTCTCCGCGCAGGAAGTCAGCATTGACAAGCAACCCTACCGCATCACGGAACTGCCGGCTGTCATCGCCCACTACCGGCGCAGTCTGCCGGCCGACCAGAAGATCACGATCGTCCTGCGGGGGCACCGGGAAATGACGTACCGGGATCTCAGCGAATTCATGAAGGCCTGCGCCAAAGGGGGCGTGGCGGATGTGACGTTCGCCACCTTGGAGGCGACACGATGAAACTGGCCCGCCGGCAGATGAAACGCGGACGGGTGGAAATCATTCCGATGATTGACACGATCCTGATCCTGTTGATCTTCTACATGTCGTTTTCCAGCTTCAAACAGAACGAGAAACGGATTGATGCGCGCCTGCCGCTGCTCAGCGCGAAAGTGGCGGCGACGAAGATTCCCCTCGACATTATGATCCACGTCCGCAACCGCGACGAAGTGATCGTCAATGGCACGAGCCAGTTTGACTTGGTCAGTCTGCGGGATGCGATGATGGGGTTGAGCGCGATTGGGCAGGAAGCCACCGTGGTCATTGATGCTGAGCCGGACACCAGCTACCAAGATGTCATCGGCGCCTTGGATGCTTGCGCGCTGGCGCGGTTGAACCGCGTGGCCTTCCGACCGTTGCCGGAAAAAGCAGCGGCCACACCATGACGGCGGCGCGTCACCACTTCCACCGGCTGACCACCTTGGTGGTAGGGGGCGCGGTCTGGGCGGCGGTGGTTCAGGGGCAGGATGCGCCTTTGGCGGGCCCGCAGCGGGATTTGGCCGAAGCTGTCACGTTGTATCAAGACGGCAAGTACGCCGAAGCTCTGGCCGCCATCCAGAAATTCCAAACCACGCACAAGTTCAGCGCGCTGCTTGCCGAGGCGATCTACTACGAGGGTTGGTGTTTCTGGGCGCAGCAAAAATACGCGGAAGCATTGGCCTCATTTGAACGGCTTGCGCGGATGTATCCAACCGCGCCGTTGGCCACGGAAGCGGTGCTGCGGCAGGCGGAATGTCAACGAGCCATGGAGAAGTTGCCGGAAGCGCTCAAGCTCTACCGGGAATTCATCGCGGAAAATCCCCAACACGATTTGCTTCCCCAAGCTCTCCTTGGCGAAGCGACCACGTTGCGCCTCCAGAAGGATTACAATGGCGCAAAGGCGACGCTGCAGAAGTTACTGACGGAGTTTGAGCAGGACACGCCGGTCCGGCTCGACGCGCTGTTTTTGCTTGGGCAGATCTTGAATGAGCAAAAGGACTATGCGGGTGCTCAAGCGGTGTTCAAACAAATCGCCGCGCAACGCACCAATCCGCGGGCCACGGAGGGCTTGTTCCTCGCCGCAGAGACCATGTTTGACAGCCAACGCTTTGCTGATGCGGTGGAATATTATCGGCGTGTCCAATCCAAGCCCGCCATTCTGGCGGGGATTGCCAACGAAATCGCCGCCCTCGAAGCACGCCGGGGCGAGTTCTTCCGACAAAACGCTGTCACCGTGTACCAAACGCGCATGGAGACGCTCCGCCGGCTCCAGCAGAAATTCGCCGACGCGGCCGACCTGCACCCAGCGGCCCTGTTTCGGATCGCCAACTGCTATCTTTCCCTTGGCAAACCTGAAGAAGCCAGCGTGGTGTACCGGCAATTTCTGCGGTTGTATCCGACCGATCGCCTGGCCGAACAGGCGCAATTTGGCTTGATCCAAGCGCTCACGGAACGCCGACAACTGGTCGAGGCTGAGCAGGAAAAAAAAGCGTTCGAAGCCAAGTATGCGGGGAGCAAATTGCTGACGGCAGCGGAGTTTATGCAGGCCGAATCGCTGTTGGGCCGGCAGGAATACGAGCGCGCCATTGCCAGCTACCAGAAATACATCACGACCAGCAAGGATGAGGAACTCATCCAGACCGCCAAATTCCGCATTGCCACCTGCTTCTTTGGCCTCAAAGAATTTGAGAGGGCACGCGACGCCCTCAACGAGTTTCTCCGGCAATACCCCCAGAGCAAACTGGTTCCGGACGCGCTGTTTCGGCTCGGTCGTACTCACTACGAACTTTCTCAACGCGCCGCCCAGGCCGAACAGGAAGAGCCGACCAAGCTCAATCTCACCAAGGCCGCGGAAGTTTTCGAACAACTGCGCGCCAATCACCCGCAAGCGGCAAACCTGCCCGAAGCGACCTTCCAACTCGGCTACATCTACAGCCTGCTCGGTGTTTTCGAGCCGGCGAACTACGACAAGGCGATCGCCGCGTTCAGTGATTTTGCCAAACGATGGCCCGAATACACCGGTGCCGATGGCCAATCGCTTGTGCCCGAATCGCTCTTCCAAATCGGCCGCTGCCACGTTGCGCGCAACCGGTACGATCAGGCCGTCGCCGCCTACCAAAAAATCGTGGACGATCATCCCCAAGCGACCCTTGCGCCGTTCGCCGGCTTTGAAATTGCCAACGTCTATGCCACCGCCCAACAACCGGCCAAGATGATCGAAGCGTTTCGGCGCTACATCGAGGAGTTCCCCGACCACGTCAAGGTCGGGGACGCACTCTATGCCATCGGCTCGACCTATGAGAACCAGCAACAAGCCGACGAAGCCCTGGCGGCCTACCGGCAACTTGTGACTCAGGCGATGGCTGTGGGCGACCGGTTGCCTGACGAATTCCGCAACGCCGCCGTGGCCGGCCAAATCCGCATTGCGGCGATCCTTGAAGAACGCGAGAAGTTTGAGGAGGCGGTGGCGGGTTGCGAGGAGTTTTTGACCAAGTTCGCCCATGAACCAGTAGTGGTTCGCACGATGATCAACCAGATCGCGCAGATCTACCGGAAGGCGCGCCGCACCCACCAAGCCTACGCTCGGCTGGCCGAGATTGCCGCGCGCTTGCAACAAATTGCTGCTGTCCGCCATGCCGCGGCGACGGCGGAAATCGAACTGGCGTTGGGTGAACGCGATTACGCACGCGCCAACCCGGCGGTGCAACGGCTGCTGGTGGACCCGAATCGCGACCAGTTACCTGCGGGCAGTCTCGCGGCGTTGGGCAATGCGTTTTTGAAGACCGATCGGGCGGCGCAGGCGCTGGAGATCTTCCAGCAGATGCGCACCCGCTTTAGCGGTGACCCGCGCAGCGTCGCACTTGCGACCGTCGGAATCGGCCAGGCCTATCTTGGTTTGGGCCAGTACGACGAAGCCGCGAAGGAGTTTCAGCAGGTACTGGCGCAGCCTGACGTGCCCGGCATGGTATTGCCGGAAGCGGAATTAGGTTTGGGCAAAGTATATCTCGCGCAAGCCGCCGGCCGTTCCGTGCAGGATCCAACGAACGTCAAGGCCGTCGAACTGTTGACGCGGGTCCTCGCCAGCAGCCGGGGTGAGCTGGCCGGCGAGGCCAGTTTCCACTTGGGCCAGTTCTTCTTTGCGCAAAGTGGTGACCCGCAAAAAGGCAAAGAGAATTGCAAAACGGCCCTCGCCTATTTTCTGCGCGTCGCGTTGTTGACGGGGGGCGCAATGGGCGAAGAAGCCGCCTTCCGCAGCGCTCAGTGCCACGAATGTCTGGGAAATGTCGAAGCGGCGCGTGGCGCCTACAACGCCTATCTACGACGGTTCGCCACGGGCGCTTTTGCCCAAGAAGCCCGAGCCAAACTGGCGGCGTTGCCGCCGCCCAAATCCTAGGAGGAAACAATCCATGAGGGTAATTACCAACAAATTTATTGCTTGGTTGATGGAACAAACGAGGTTGGTGCGCTACTTCGTCATCTCGGTGCTATTCCACGTCGCCTTGGCCGCCGTGCTCGGCTCGATCAAGATTGTTGCCGTGCTCCCCAAGATCGTGGCGGCGTTTGAATCCGCCTCCGTCCCGACTGCTTTGACCGAGCCGGATGATCCATATGCCGCCTACCGCGATTTTGAATACAAAGGTGTCCGCCTCTCCGCGGACAAATCCCCCAACGTTCCCGAAGGTTATCAAGCACACATCCAAGCTCCCTCCGCCCAGTCTGGCCCGCCTACAGTAGCCGAAGTCATTGGCGTTCAGAGTGTCGAAGCCACCGAAATTGCTCGGCCCACGGCGGGCATGGGCGCGGTCGGTCCCAGTTTCAGCGCCGGCGAAATCAAAGTCGCCACGCCGACCATTAAAGGCCCAGGTGCCCAGTTGTTGGCCGCGCGTCTGCCCTCGGCTCAGCGCACCGCTGCCATCAAGAAATACGGTATCACCCAGCAAGTGGAGGCGAGCATTGTCAACGGCTTGCGCTGGTTGCAAAAACAACAGAAACCCGATGGGGCCTGGAACCTGCCACGCAGCCAGATCGCCGGCACCGCGCTGGCCGTGCTCTGCTATCTCGGCCACGGTGACACGCCGGACACGGCGGAGTTCGGTGCTACAGTGACCAAGGGACTGGAGTATTTGATCAAAAGTGTCGCTCCTGACGGCAGCGTCTCCGGCGGTATGTACATACAAGGATTGGTGATGTTGGCGCTCGCCGAGGCTTACACGATGACAGCGTCCCCTGCACTACTCAATCCGTTGGAGCGCGCCGTGAAGGCCACCATCGCCGCGCAAAATGTGCCGAAGAAAAATCCGCGCCATAATGGCGGGTGGCGTTACACGCTCACGTCGGACGACGCCGATGTTTCCGCCACCGGCTGGGTGGTGATGGGCTTGAAATCGGCCAAAAATGCTGGCGTGGACGTTCCCGATGTTGTTTTCGAGAGGGCAGCGCAATTTCTCTGGAACATGTACGATGCCACCGGCTTTGGTTACGATGCCCCTGGCAAAGGTCCCGGCACCTCCGCTGTGGGCGTTCTCTGCATGCAATTCATGGGGCACGGCAACGACAAGCGGATTCGCCCCGTGCTTGACGCCATCCGCGAACGCCGGGTGGATTGGGGGAAGCCCGGCGGTGGCTGGCCTTTGTACACTTGGTATTATGCCACACAGGCCATGTTCCAAGCAGGTGACCCGTACTGGCCTTCTTGGAACAGCAACTTCCGCGACCAGTTTATTCAAGCCCAAGCCAAGGATGGCCACTGGGAGGCCCCCGAAGGCACCGAAGCGGCTCAGGAGAGTCTCGGCCCGATCTATGCCACCACGATGGCAATTCTCTCGCTGGAGGTGTACTACCGGTACCTGCCCCTGTACCAAATCCTCGAACAACAAAAAACCGCGCCGGCCCCCGGGGCCGGCGCGGCGAAGTAACGGTGCGCTCCTACTTCCGCGCGCCTGGCTGGCATTCAGGTTTGCCCGCACCCAACGGCTCTTTTTTGGCGGTGATATTGGTCGCGTTGGCCACGCCTTGGGCGTTTAGCGCAATGTAATTCTTCCATTTATCCGGTACATCGGCTTCGGCATAGATCGCCTCCACCGGGCACACTGGCACGCAAGCAGTACAGTCAATGCACTCGTCGGGGTGAATGTACAAACGATCCTCCAACTCGTAAAAGCAGTTGACCGGACAGACTTCCACACAATCAGTGAACTTGCAGCCCACACAAGGTTCCGCCACTATGTGCATAATCAATCTCCTCTCTTGTTCATTGTGATAAATCGCCGCCGTGCGCGGCGTGTTATGCTATACTCGACCTTGATGCGCGTTGCCAAGCCCAAACTCACTTTTGTTCGCGAATTGCTCCAGCGCCTCCGCGCTGCCTACCCCGATGCCCGTTGCGCTTTGCGCCACGAAAACCCGCTGCAGCTCCTCGTGGCGACGATTCTCAGTGCCCAATGCACGGATACTCGCGTCAACCTTGTCACCCCGTCGCTGTTTGCCCGTTACCAGACTGCTGCGGACTTCGCCACGGCCCCGCTGCGTGATTTGGAACAGATCATCCGTCCCACCGGCTTCTTCCGCAACAAAGCCCGCGCCATCCGCGAAACTTGCCGGGTCATTGCCGATCAATATGACGGGCGGGTTCCCGACCAGTTGGACGCACTGGTCCAACTCCCCGGTATTGGGCGCAAGACTGCCAACGTCGTCCTCGGAGTCGCGTACGGCAAAGCAGAAGGCATCGTCGTGGACACGCACGTCGCCCGACTCAGTTACCGGTTGGGCCTCACGCGGCATCGCACACCGGAGAAAATCGAAGCAGCCCTTTTGAAGATAGTGCCTCGCCAAGACTGGATTGATTTCTCGCATCTGCTCATCTGGCATGGCCGTCGCCGCTGCACAGCTCGCCAGCCTGATTGCGCCCGCTGTGAACTGTGGTCGCTTTGTCCGCGAACTGGAGTTCGCCCATGAAGCACGCCACTTTCACCCGTCCCTTGCCTCTCTCCTTGCGGCGACAGCGATGCTCTCTCGGTCGGCACCCGTGGACGGCGGTTTTATTCGATGTGGACGGCACTTTGTTGGACTCGACAGAGTTTGTGTTTGGCGCCATCGAACACACGCTGCGTTCTGTGGGCCGATCACCACCCGCGCGCACGTCACTCGGCCAACTGCTCGGTCCACCGCTGGCCGATTGTTATCGGAGACTTGCGCCTGAACTCGATCCCGTCCCACTCTGTGGCATCCACCGCGCCTGGCAGGTCGAACGGTTGAGTCTGCTGCGACCTTTCGCGAACACCAAGCCGACCTTGCGGGCGTTGCGTGCCGCAGGGATTCGGTGCGCGGCCGTGACGGCCCGGTCGAGGGTGAGTTCGGGCGCCAGTCTCCGCGCCACAGGCTTGGCGGACCTCTTGGCATTTGTAATCTCCGCGGAGGACACGGCCCGCACGAAACCGCATCCCGATCCGCTGTGGTTGGCGTTGGGGCGGTTGGGGATGAGCGCAGAGCAGGCGATGATGGTCGGTGATACCGCGGCGGACATACAGGCCGGTCAGGCGGCGGGGCTCACGACCGTCGGTGCCGGGTACGGATTTATGGGGGCGGCGATTCAGGCCAGCCGGCCCGATTACCTAATTGGCGACATTGGCGAGGTGCTCGCGATTGTTGGTGTGGTCGGGGAGAATTGTCGTGGTGGTGAACCTTGACGGTGGGCGAGGGTTTCGGTAGTGTCCGCCGCCATGAGGATGCGCATTTTCTGGTCATTGCTGTTGGCCGCGACGGTGGGCGGGTTGGTGACGCCGTCTCCCTGCCCGGCGCCGTTGGTTTGGCGCAAGGGCGAAGGGTGGACGTACGAACGGCACGGCGTCACGACCGCCGCCGGCAACCCCGCCGACCAGCTCAAACTGGGACAGGAGTATCAGGCGCGCAAGGAATACCGGAATGCGTTGAGTAGCTACCGGCGGTTGCTGCGACGCTGGCCCACGGCAGCCGCCGCCCAAGACGCCCAGTTTGGTATCGCCGAATGTCTCAGCGCGATCGGTTATCATTATCGGGCATTTCAGGAATACCAGAACCTGCTGAAAAAACACCCCGACACCAAACATTTCGACGCCGTGTTGCAACGTCAATTTGAGATTGGCAATTTATTCCTCGCTGGCGAACGCGACAAGGCGTGGGGTGTGCGGTGGTTCAAAGCCCCGGAAAAAGCCCTTGAGATTTATGAGCAAGTCATCAAGAACGGTCCGTTTTCTCCGGTCGCCCCCGAAGCGCAGTACCGTATCGGCCAGACCCAGGAGACACTCAAAGAGTACCTCCTGGCTGTCAAAGCCTACGAGAAAGTCATCGAGCGTTACCCGCGCCACACCCAGGCAGAAATGGCGGCGTTTGCCATTGGCAGGGCTTACCAGCGCGAAGCCCAACGTGCCGAGTACGACCAAAACGCGGCCAACCAATCCATTATTGCGTTTACAGATTTCCTGGTCCGCTATCCGCAGAGCGAGCGGGCACCGTTGGCTCGGCAATACCTGATCGAGATGCAACAGGAACAAGCGCGCGGTTTGTTTCAGATTGCTCGGTTCTACGAAAAACAGCACAAGCTTCAGGCCGCCCTCGTGTATTACAACGAGATCCTTGAACGCGCGCCACAAACCACTTGGGCACCGCTGGCCCGCGCCAAAGTTGAATCGCTCAACCTCCGGCTCTCCCCACCATCACCGGCCCAATCATGAACCGCGTTGTGTTCGGCCTTTTGTTGGTCGGTGGTCTCGGACTGACCGGCTGTGCGGGGTATCGCTTGGGCCCGGTGGGACCACTCTCCTACCGGTCTGTGGCGGTGCCGATGTTCCAGAACGACACGCCCCAGCCCCAACTCGAAGCCCAACTCACGAATGCCATCCTCAAACGATTGCACGCCGACGGCTCGTTGCGCGTGGAATCCGAGTCCCAAGCGGATGTGCTCCTCCGCGGGCGTATCACACAATACAGCCGGTCGGCCTTGCGCTATGTTCCAACCGATGACCGAGCCGTCCGCGAATACCGGCTGATCATCACGGCGGAGATTGAGGCGCGGCAGGCGCGGACGGGAGCGGTGGCGTTAAAGAGAAGGGTGCTGTCTGGGCAGGCCGACGTGTTTGTGGGCAGCGATCTCCAAAGCGCCGAACTGCAAGCAGTGCCGTTGGCGGCGGATGATCTCGCCCGGAAAGTGGTCAGTTTGCTTACCGAGAGTTGGTAGAAACAACAGCACGGCGAACCCACTCACGCAACAAATGGCGGGCGATCACGCTGCCCGGTTGTTATGCCTTTGCCGGGGCCGGCGCCAGCGATTTCAAGCAGGCCGCCAACCGGGACTTCTTTCGGTTGGCATTATTGCGGTGGATGACTTGCACTTTGGCGGCTTTGTCTAGGGCCGCACTCACCGCGCGGTAGGCCGTGGCAGCCTGGTCGGGGTTTTGTGCCGCGATGGCGGCGAGAAATTTTTTCTCCAACGTGTGCAACCGGGTTTTGATCGTCCGGTTGTGCGCGCGCCGGCGGAGGCTGGCGCGCGCTTGTTTGGCAGCGGAACGAGTATTGGCCATGATGCGTAATTTCTTTCTTACTGGTTAAACGGCGCGCCATCTTACCGGCCCAACCCCAAATGTCAACGGGGAAAATCCAAGGACATTCCCCGGTTTTTCTAGGAGGTGTTGAAAGGGGGGAGTGGGGCGGACACGGTGGGGGGGGCGGGAGACGCGACACAGTACGCAGTTCATCCCCAGCCGCGACAGCAAGACTCGCAGTCCGTCGGCCAGCGCATCGTAATGAAACTCCAGCACACCGAAGAATCGCTTCGCCACCTTGGTCACCCGCGAGGTCAGCAC
>CALBCO010000040.1 GCA_937927265.1 uncultured Verrucomicrobiae bacterium
GCCTCCTCGAACCATTTCATCTTCTGGTGGTAGCTCTCCTCGGTCTCGCCGGCGGGCCGCACGGGGATGCCGTCCCATTTGGCGTCCCCGCCCCAGAGCTTGAGTTCGTCCTCCTGGGCCTGCGCGCTTGCGGCGCCGAGGCACAGCGCCGCAATGCTAAGCGCTGCTACCGTCATTTGGGATATTCTTGTTGTAGTGGTCATGGTGTGTCCTTTCTATTTACTGTGGTTGGTTCTGATTACGCCGACATCAACTGCTTCCATGCATGGGCCGACCGTTCGAGTTGCTCGGTGCCCGTGAGGTCGCTGACGCCATGCGTGCCGATCGGGCCGCGGAAACCCACCTCCTTGAGCAGGCGTAGAAACGCCCGCAAATCAAAATCGCTGTCATCCAGAGTCCGAATGCACCCGTTATGACCCTTAACTCCCGCCTTGCTGCCGTTGATGTTCACATTGAACAGCAGCGGCGCAATCTTGCGGACGGTCTGTTCGAGTTTTTCCCTGTCGTCCAGCCCGTAGCTCAGGCAATAGTGGAACAGATTGAACGTCACGCCAACATTCGGCCGGTTGATCTTGCGGGCGAGTTCGTAGGCGTGCGCGGGATTTTCCAACCAATGATTCCAATGGTTGTACAACCCGACCCGCAAACCGTACGGCGCCAATTCGTCGGCCAGTTTGGTGACACCGGCAATGAACCCGGCTTCGACTTGGGCCTGATCCAAATTTTCAGGCGCAGTGCGATTGTGCCAGGACGCCACCCAGAAGATCGTGTCGCGACCGCGCAGTAGTTCCAGGACTTCTTTGTGGAAGAACGTGTTGACACGCACTTGGCCATTGGTGCTGACGGAAGCCATTTGATAGACACTGCACGGTTTCAACCCGACCGCATCAAGCCAGCCGAGCACGGTGCGTGTCCGCTCGGGGTTGTAAACGGCATGGGAAAACTCCACCCCACCATAACCGAGAGCGGCCACCTCGTTGATGACGGCCTGCGTGAACTCGCGTTTGTCACTTCCCCGCATGGCGCTTTCATAGGCAAAGAAGGTCCACGGCGAAACAGAGTCCGCCAGGGTCGAGTGGAGGGTCGTCAGGCAGGACAGACCAACCAAGATTGTTGTTCTGACGGTGTCAGTCACATTCCTAGACCGCTTGGTGGGAGGATCGTGTTGGGTCGTGCCGCAGCAGAGAGCATTTTTGCTTTCTGTTGCTGTGTATGGGGCGTGCAAAAGAGATCGTGGGCTAAAATCTATTCGGACGCTCATGCCAATCCTTCCCAGCCTTTGCGCGGCTCATAGCCTTTGATGAGTTGGTTTGCCTCGGCCACTTCGGGGCCGTTGCCGGTGAACTCGCCTTTGGCGGCATCGAAGTCCAACGACGGAATGCCCAAGCGGACAGGAATCGAGCCGAGCAGACACACTTCCGTCAACCGGCCCGAATATGCGAACGCCGCGCAGGGCTGTTTGGACGGGTCTCTCACGCCTTCGAGGAAGTTGAGCAAGTGATTGCCTTTGACGCGCGGGATCGTTTTCGGTGGCAGTTGCGAACGCACTTCTTCCATCCGTTGCCGGGGCAGAATCTCCACGGTATCGCAGGTCAGTCCCTTAATGGCTACTGTGCCCTTGCTGCCGATGATGAACGAGCCGGCTTGCTCATCATCGAGGGTGAAATCACCGCCCAAATCCGCCGGATTCGGCACGAGCGGCTTGGTTTCCTCGCCGCCATACCAATACAGTTTCAACGCGGGATGTTGCTCGGTGGCGGGGAAGCTGAACGTCACCTTGCCGGTCACAGGCCAGAGATATTTGTTTCGCAACGGTTCGCCCACTTCGATCCGCGTGGGCATCGGCCAGTCCAACGCGTAAAACGGTCCGTCAATGAGATGCGTGCCGAAATCGCCGAAAAGGCTGCTGCCGAAATCCAGCCAGCGCCGCCATTTCCAAGTGGGGTAGTATTCCGAACTGTGCTCGCGCTCGCGGGTCGGCCCCAGCCAGAGGTTCCAGTCCATTGTGGATGGAATCGGTTCAGGGGCGGGATACCCATTGGCGTCGTCGCGCCCCTTTCTCGCCAGAAACCACGTATGCACCTCTTTCACTTCGCCAATCAATCCGGCCGCAATCCATTCCTTTGCCAGGCGGATCGCTTCGCCAGAATGCCCCTGAATCCCCATCTGCGTGGCCACGCCCGCCGTCTGCGCCGCCTTGATCAGCCGCCGAGACTGGTCGATAGTGTGTGTGAGCGGCTTCTGCGTGAACGTGGCGATGCCCAGTTGCAGGGCAGCGATGGTCGGACCGAAATGGCTGTGATCCGGCGTCGAGATGATGACCCCGTCCAGTTCCTTGCCCATTTTGTCGAACATCACCCGGAAATCTTTGAAAAAGGGCACGCCGTTTTCGCCATGCCAAATTTTGATGTTTTCTGATCCGAACGGATGCGCCTCGTCCACGTCGCAGATCGCGGCTAACCGGCAGCCGGGCGCGTTGTTGACTTGACCCGGAACCCCTTTGGCGACACCGGCCACGCCGATGGCGGCGATGTTGAGCTTATCGTTGAGCGAGCCGGTCTGGGCGCGGAGAATGTTGAACGGCCGGACAATCCCGGCCAACGCGGCCGTCATGGCCGACGTGCGAATGAATTGACGACGTGTGATGATGGTTTGCTTCATGATGCAATTCCTTTCTTTTTTGGGTTTTGATGTTGAATCGGCACGCTGATGCTTTCGGGGTGCGGGTTGCAGGGTACGCCAACATGTTGGTTGGCTTCGGCGCGGCTCGACCGGCTAGGGTGGTTTGTTGCGAAAACTGTCATGGCGCAGCCGGTAGTTCCCGCAGACGG
>CALBCO010000041.1 GCA_937927265.1 uncultured Verrucomicrobiae bacterium
GTATTTCTCAGCAAATAATGCGTCATCAATCATTCGCCGGACTGTGACCGGATCGGGGCCGTCCAGCCGTCCGACCTGCAACACGTATCCAGACGCGCCGCCCTGAAACCAGGGATTGCGCAAAGGCCCTGCCAACGACCAGTCGCCCATCGGCAACATCGCCAATTCGCTGTCCACGGCGGCTTCCGTGCGTTGTCGGACAGCTTCCATGACGTTGGAGGATACCGCGCCGAGGGTCGGATCATGTTCGATGCGCAACGGCACCCCACGCATGAGCACCAACTTTGTGACGCCGTCCAGACGGTCTCGCAACGGCGCGCGGATTTGCTCGTCAAATTCACGGCGCGTGATCGTTTCCGCGTCGCGGACACTAATCCGGCAGAGCTGGTTTGTCGAAAGGCCGCGTTTCGCGATGTAGTACTCCGCCAGCGACCGGCTGTCGGAGGCTTGATCGTTATAGACAACCAGCAGTCCCGAAAGGATTGCCGGTAACAGTAAGCTCACCATTCCTGACCTCCACCTGCATTCCGTCAAATGCCAGACGAACGTTGGCCGGCAACTCGGCTTCTGTCTGTTCGTGGTCCATTTCATGGCACAGGTGCGTGAACAACGTCAACTTCGCGCCGACCTGTCCGGCCACATCCAGTGCCCCCGCCAATGTCAGGTGGGTCGGATGTGGCCGCCGGCGGAGCGCGTCAAGCACCAACACCGGCACACCACGTAACAACGCACAGGTGTCGGGCGTCACCTCGCTGCAATCGGTCACATACGCCACTTGCCGGTTAAAGATGAACCCGAACACCGTCATGTACCCATGGCGCACCGGTACCGCCTGCCACTCCAGATCGCCAACGTTCACTTCCTCAAACGGCGCGATGGGGCGCGCTACAAAACGTGGCACGCCGGCCCATGGACAATCTTCGGCCAATGCATACGGAAACACCCGGCCCAAATCCGCCACGCTGTCCACCGAGCCGTAAATGGACAACCGCGGCCCTGTCTCGCCGGTGAAGACCCGCAAATCATCAAGACCCAAAAAATGGTCGGCATGAGTATGCGTCAATAATACCCCGTCCACCCGGCGCAGACCAGCCCGCAACGCCTGTTGCCGGAAATCCGGCGGCGTATCCACTAGCAGTTTCGTCGTGGCCGACTCCACCAACACCGACGCGCGCAGCCGGCGGTTCCGCGGATCGGGCGACCGGCACACCGCACAGTCGCAACCGACCACCGGAATACCATGGCTTGTACCGGTGCCGAGAAAGCTCAGTCGCATGTCGCCATCATCGGGGAACGGTCCGGCGCGGTCAAGCGCGGCCACACCGTCCCCGCACCGGGGACGCCTCTTGAGACTACCACCCTGGTAGCCGCGAGCCGGCGCGCGGCCCGGTTTTTTCCGCGGGAGAAACAACCCCTGCGGCAAGACGGCGCGCGGCTACAATGACGATTCCTCTGGTGGCAGTGTCCAAGATGCGCCCCACCCAACGCCACTGCCGCCAAACGACTGGCGGCAGCGTCGCTGGTCTCTCTCCCAAGGAGAGCGGTGTTCTCATGGCGTCTCCTCTCCCCATCGGGGGAGAGGGTCAGGGTGAGGTGAAGTCCACCAAAAACGACAGGGGCACGGTTGCCCGTGCCCCTGCCAGTGCAGCGATTCCTGCAACGACTATCGCATGCGCAGAAATTCGCCGATGACCGGGGAGTATTTCACCACCACACCGGCGACCACGATGCTGACGATGCTCATCAACTTGATAAGGATGTTCAAAGACGGCCCGCTTGTGTCCTTGAACGGATCGCCCACGGTATCGCCGACGACCGCCGCCTTGTGGGGATCGCTGCGTTTGCCGCCGAACTTGCCGCTTTCGATGTATTTCTTGGCATTATCCCAGGCTCCACCCGCGTTGGCCATCGTCACCGCCACGAGGAAGCCCGTGGTCAAACCGCCAACGAGCAACCCCAACACACCCGGCACGCCAAAGATCAATCCGGTAATGACCGGCACGATCACCGCCAACAAACTCGGCAACACCATCTCGCGTTGCGCGCCCTGCGTGCTGATCGCCACGCAGGAGGCGTAATCCGGCTCGGCCTTGCCGTCCATGATGCCCACAATTTCCCGGAACTGCCGGCGCACTTCCTCGACCATCTTGCCCGCCGCGCGGCCTACTGCAAGCATCGTCAACGCGCTGAACACACAGACCAGCATCGCGCCGATGAACACGCCCGCCAACACCTCGGGATTGAGCAGCGTGATGTTGAACCGCTCATTGATGAACTCCCGCAACGGCTGGGTCACAATGGCTTGCGCTTCGAGGGCAGACATCCCGCGCGCCAAACTCACCCGCACCTCCTCCATGTACGCCGAGAGCAACGCCAACGCCGTCAACGCCGCCGAACCGATGGCAAACCCTTTGCCGGTCGCTGCCGTGGTGTTGCCGAGCGAATCCAACGCGTCAGTGCGCTCACGCACGAACGACGGTTGATGGCTCATCTCGGCGTTGCCGCCCGCGTTGTCGGCGATCGGCCCGTAGGCATCGGTTGCCAGCGTGATGCCGAGCGTGGACAACATGCCCACTGCCGCCACACCAACGCCGTACAGTCCCCATTCCATGTTGCCAAATCCGCCCGCCGCGCCGTAGGCGAGCACGATGCCCACGACAACCGCAATCACGGGAATCCACGTCGAAAGAAACCCAATGGACATGCCGGCAATAATCACCGTCGCTGGCCCTGTCTTCGCCTGCTCGGCGATGAACTGCACCGGCTTGAAATCAGCAGCCGTGTAATACTCTGTGGCCTTCGCGATGACCAACCCGGCCACCAAGCCGCTCACGATGGACCAAAACACACCGAAATGTTCCGGCAACAGGAACCGGGTCAGGAAAAACGCCGCGATCACGATCAATACTGAACTCAGATTCACACCGCGCCCGAGCGCCTGGAGCAACTCTTTCTGCGTCGCGCCCTCCTTGGTCCGTACCACCATCACACCCACCACACTCAACACCGTGCCGACTCCGGCCAGCACCATCGGCAGAATCACCGCCCGCAACGCTTTGTCCATGGACTCTGCGAAAAACGCCGCCGCGCCGAGCGCTGCCGCCGCCAGAATCGCGCCGCAATACGACTCGTACAAGTCCGCGCCCATGCCGGCCACGTCACCGACATTGTCCCCGACGTTGTCTGCAATGGTCGCCGGATTGCGCGGGTCGTCTTCGGGGATACCGGCCTCGACTTTGCCCACGAGGTCAGCTCCGACATCGGCCGCTTTCGTGAAAATGCCGCCACCGACGCGGGCGAACAACGCCTGCAAACTGGCACCGAAACTGTAGGCCAACAACGCCACCGAAATCGTGTGAATACTCAGATCGGTCATTGTGTAAAGGCAATAAAACCAGATCGAAATCGCCAACACACCGAAGCCGACCACGTTCAACCCCATCACTGCGCCCGAACGGAAGGCCACCTGCAACCCGCTGTTCAGCGAGTTTTTGGCGGCGGTGGCGGTCCGGTTGTTCGCGTAGGTGGCCGTCTTCATGCCGAGAAAGCCGGTCAGCCCCGAAATCAGACCGCCGGTCAAGAACGCAAACGGCGCAAACGGTGATTGGATCTTCAACCCAAACGCCAACACCAGCAAAATCACAAAGATAACCGCCATCACCAACGCAACGACTTTGTACTGCTGCCGCAGATACGCCAGCGCGCCAGCACGAACGTGACTGGCAATTTTGATCTGCGTCGGATCGCCTTCCGGCTGTTTCTTCATCCACGCATAGAAATACCCGGCCGCGGCCAACGCCAGCAATGAGCCGATTGGCGCCAACCACCAGATTAACGGAATGGACGGTTTCTCAAACCCTTCACTATACGCAAAGGCCACCGATGCCCAGCCCAACAGTATTCCGAGCACACCGGTCGTCTTGAACCATACTCTTTTCATGTACACAGGCTCCTTGTTTTTATTTTTTGATCTTACGGTTTGTCGAATCCCAAACAGAATTGAGTGGGTACTGTTACGGGCACGCCCCCCTCCGGTCAAGCACGGATTTACCACGTGCGCCAGCAGTGTCGGCGCAGAGACTGCGCAATGTTCGGCTATGCTTGGGGCCTTAGTTGCGGGAAGAGGATCACGTCGCGAATGCTCTCGACGCCCGTCAACATCATCACCAGCCGGTCAATTCCCACCCCCATCCCGCCAGCAGGCGGCATTCCGTGTTCGAGTGCCAACAGGAAATCTTCATCCAGTTTCTCGGCATGACCGGCCGCTTGCGCTTCAAAGCGTTGGCGCTGGATCACCGGGTCGTTCAACTCGCTGTAGGCAGGCGCGATTTCCTGACCGTTGATGACCAGTTCGAACACATCCACCACAGATGGGTCCTCTTTGCTCGGCTTGGCCAACACCACCAGCTCGGCCGGCAGGTGCGTCACGAACGTCGGATTCAACAGCGTCGGCTCAATCGTCTTTTCATAGACGGCATTGCTGACTTCGTAATCGGGTGCGTCTTTCGGAAACTCCACCCCCATTGCGATCGCTCGTTGCCGCCGTTCGGCTGCGGAAATCGTGAACCAGTCTTTGCCCACTCGCTCCTCAATCAGGTCACGGTAACGAATGCGGCGCCACGGCGGGGTCAGGTCAATCTCGGCGCCGTCGTACCGCTTGATCACCAACCGGTCGAGCACGTTATCCGCAACGCTGGTAATCATGCCTTGCACCAAGTCCATCATCGTTTCGTAGTTGCCGTAGGCCTCATAGACCTCCAGCATGGTAAACTCCGGATTGTGGCGGCGGGAGATGCCTTCGTTGCGAAAATTGCGATTGATCTCATAGACTTTCTCAAATCCACCCACGAGCAGCCGTTTCAGATACAACTCCGGTGCGACCCGGAGAAACAAATCAATCCCCAACGCCTCGTGATGGGTCTGGAACGGTTTGGCCGCCGCGCCGCCGGGGATGGGCTGCATCATCGGTGTCTCCACTTCCATAAAGCCGCGGTCATCGAGAAACTTGCGGATTTCGGCCACCACCCGACTGCGCAGTACGAACGTCTCCCGCACTTTGTCATTGAGAATCAAGTCAAGGTAGCGCTGCCGCAGCCGCGTCTCGGTGTCTTTGATGCCGTACCATTCCTTCGGCAACGGGCGGACCGCTTTGCTCAACAGCGTGCCCCCCTCCACCCGCACCGTCAACTCCCCGGCATGAGTCACGAACAGTTTGCCGGTCACCCCGACAATGTCGCCGAGGTCCACGAAATGTTTGAACAAGTCAAACTGCTCGTCGCTCAGCACTTTCTTCTGGATGTAGAGCTGAATCTTGCCGGTTGAGTCTTTCAGGTCGGCAAACATGCTCTTGCCCATGTCGCGGTGGCTCACGATGCGCCCGGCGAGTGTAACCTCGCGTTCGGCGGTGGGGTTGCGGCGCGCCTCGGCAACCGACTCGCTGACTTCAAACCGCCCACCGTACGGATCAATCCCTCGCTCCAGCAATTTCTGCCGTTTCGTCAGCCGCGCCTGCATCAACTCGTTGAATTGTTCCATAGTGCCGCGAGCATAATCACGCTCAGAAATACCAGCAACACCAAACCTTGCCGCAACGCGGTCTCCCCGCTACTGTTGACGGCATGAGTGTTGCCCATCCCAAACTCCGGCTGGTCGAAGCCTTTCCCGTCCGTGCCGAAGGACGAGACTGGATTGCGCTGCGCGACCCGACCGGGCTTACGGAGAACGTCGTGACCGTCTCGCCCGGTGCCGTGCGCCTGCTGCAATTGCTCGACGGCCGTCATGATCTGGCCATGTTACAGTCCCGCCTCGCCGTGCCAGCCGACCAGATTGAGAAGTTCCTTCAGCAACTCGATGAAGCCCTCCTCCTCGACAGTCCGCGGTTCCTGGCCCACAAAGCCCAGGTGACGGAACAATTCCGCAAGGCTCGCGTGCGCGCCGCCTTCTGTGCCGGCAACTCCTATCCCGCGCAGGCCAACGCCTTGCGGCAAATGCTCACCGAACATTTCGCCACCACAACGAGGTCGGATGACTACCGGCCGCCACTGGCCCTTGTCGCGCCGCACATTGACTTCCGCCGAGGCGGACCAACGTTTGCCGCTGCCTATCAACAACTCGCGCATTCCCACCCCGTGGATACCTTTGTCATCCTCGGCGTCGCTCACGTGCCAACCACTCACCGCTACGTGGCGACCCGCAAAGATTTCCAAACCCCACTCGGCATAGCACCGACCGATACCGGTTTTCTCGACATGTTGGCCGGTCGCCTCGGCTTCGATCTGTACGCCGACGAACTGGTGCACCGACGCGAGCACTCGGTGGAGTTCCAAGTCATCTATCTCCAACATGTGCTTGCCCAACCGTTCCGCATCGTGCCAATCCTCGTGGGCGGGTTCCACGACTTGATTGAGGCGGGAACCGATCCGCTACGCGACCGTGAGGTGGCCGGCTTTGTGCGGGCATTGCGCGAAACGATCATCGAATCCGACCGGCGCGTATGCGTCATTGCCGGAGTGGACCTCGCGCACGTGGGGGGCCGCTTCGGCGACGAGTTTCACGTCAACGACGAGCTGCTCCGCCGACTCGCCGCTGATGATCAGGCAACGTTGCGCCAAGTAGCCCAACTCGACCGACGGCAATTCTGGCGCGACATTGTGGCCGATACGAACCGGCGGCGTGTGGACGGTGTGTTGGCCATGTACACCCTATTGGCGGCACTCGATTTGCGCGGCGGCGAATTGTTGCGCTACGACCAAAGTCCTGAACCGGACACCAACTCCGTGGTCACCTTCGCCAGCCTGCGATTTTGGTAAACGAGGATGAACATCGTTCTCGCCACACTGAATGCCCGCTACATTCATCCCGCGTTTGGATTGCGTTACCTCTACGCCAACCTCGGCGAACTGCGCGATCAGGCAAAAATTTTGGAATTCGAGATTCACCAGCGGCCCCTCGACATCGCGGAACAAATCCTTGCCCATCGCCCGCGCATTGTCGGCCTCGGCGTGTACATCTGGAACGTCACCGAAACCACCCAAGTCGTCGCCGCGTTGAAACGAATCAGCCCCGCGACGACGATTGTGCTCGGCGGTCCCGAAGTTAGTTTTGCCGACGACCAACCCCAGATTTGCCAGCTCGCTGACCACATCATCCCTGGCGAAGGGGACTTGGCGTTCGCGGAGCTTTGTCGTGCTATTCTGGGGCGAACATCTCGCCCATCTTTACCCAAGATGGGTGCGGGCCCCATACCCGATCTGGAGGCGATCGCATTTCCCTATGACTTTTACACCACCGACGACCTCGCCCACCGAATCACCTACGTCGAAGCGTCGCGCGGGTGTCCCTTTGAATGTGAGTTTTGCCTCTCCGCACTTGACACTCCGGTCCGGCAATTCCCCCTCGCCCGGTTTCTCGCGGCGATGCAATCGTTGCTCGAACGTGGGGCGCGCCGGTTCAAATTTGTGGATCGGACGTTCAACCTTCATCTACCCGCGGCCACTGCGATTCTTGATTTTTTCCTCGAACGTTACCGGCCGGGGTTGTTTTTGCATTTTGAGATGATTCCCGACCGGTTGCCGGCGGCACTGCGCGACCGGCTGCAACGATTCCCGCCCGGAGCGGTGCAATTGGAAGTTGGCCTCCAAACGTTCAACGATGAGGCGGCCGAGCGGATCCATCGCCGTCAGAACAACGCGTTGGCCGAAGAAAATCTCCGCTGGTTAAGAACCCACACTGGTGTGCACCTCCACACCGACCTCATCATCGGGTTACCGGGCGAGAATCTGGCGAGTTTCGCCGCTGGATTCGACCGGCTGGCGGCATTGCGGCCGCAGGTGATTCAGGTCGGCATTCTTAAACGGCTGCGCGGCGCGCCAATTGCCCGGCATGATGCGGAGTGGGAGATGGTCTATAACCCAGCTCCACCCTACGACATCCTCCAAAACAAGCTCATTGATTTTTCGACGATGCAACGGCTGAAACGATTTGTCCGGTATTGGGAGTTGGTGATCAACCGCGACCACTTCACGAACACCGAGTCATTGCGATCGTTTGAGGCATTTCTGAAATTCAGCGATTGGCTCTATGCCCAGACCGGCCAAACGCACGGCATCGCCCGCGCCCGTCTGGCGGAGTTGCTCCGGCGGTATTGCGGTTAACGAACCGGCTCGAACACTTCTTCGGTATTGACTGTGGAGGCACGTCGCAAGAACCCTTGGCGAATCAACACGGCGATGATCCGTCCGGCAGTCGCCCGGTCCACGCGCATCTCATGCACCAGTTCCGCTTCCGTGATGCCCCGGCCACGCTGGTGGATCAGTTCCAACGCTTCGGCCAGCGGGAGTTTGTACCCGTGATACAACGCCACAAATCCCCCCACCATCAGCATCGCTCCGGCAAACACAGCGCGGAATCCTGTCAACGGGATCGGAATCTCCGCCATCAAATCCAAAATCGTAAACAACCCACCCACCACCAGCACGTAGCCAGTGAGCTTGATCATTTTTCGACGGCGATGAAAGGCGTGGAAATTGACACCAGGGTTCATTGGGTTGCCGGAGGTTGTTGGGTGGCTTGTTGCATCAAC
>CALBCO010000042.1 GCA_937927265.1 uncultured Verrucomicrobiae bacterium
GATGAACCATCCCATCGACATACTCCGCTTCAACACCTGCGGCAGTGTGGACGACGGCAAGTCCACGCTCATTGGCCGGTTGCTGTACGACACCAAGTCGCTGATGGAAGATCAGATCGAGGCGCTGGAACGTAGCGCCGATATCACCGGTGGCGGCACGGTCAACCTGGCCAACCTCACGGACGGTCTCCGGGCCGAACGCGAACAAGGCATCACGATTGATGTCGCTTACCGGTATTTTGCCACGCCGCGACGGCGGTTTATCATTGCCGACACGCCCGGCCATGTGCAGTACACCCGCAACATGGTCACCGGCGCCTCGACCGCCAACCTCTCGATCATTCTTGTGGATGCCCGCACCGGTGTGATCGAACAAAGCCGCCGCCACGCCTGCATCGCGTCGTTGCTTCGCATCCCGCATTTGGTCGTGGCCATCAACAAAATGGACCTCGTGGACTGGAGCCGCGAACGATTCAGGGAAATCCGGGACCAGTTCGAGGAGTTCCTGCCCCGGCTCGACATCAAGGACGTGAAGTTCATCCCGTGCAGTGCGCTCCATGGCGACAACATTGTCACTCCGTCAACACACACGCCGTGGTACGAAGGCCCGACGTTGCTCGCCCACCTCGAAACCGTCCACATCGCCAGCGACTGGAATCTCGACGCCTTTCGATTACCCGTCCAATGGGTCAACCGCCCGAACAACCCCACCGACCCGCGCCTGCACGATTTTCGGGGTGTAAGCGGTCAGATCGCCGGTGGAGTTGTACGTGTCGGCCAGAAAGTGATGGTTCTGCCCGGTGGTCTGGGCACGACCGTCAAACAAATCTGGACGCTGGACGGCCCGCGCGACGAAGCGTTTTGCCCGCAATCGGTCACGCTGGTGCTCGAACACGATCTGGATGTCAGCCGCGGCAACATGCTGGTCCAGTTTGACAACCCGCCCGGGGCGAGCATGGACGTGGCAGCCCGGATTTGCTGGATGCATCCACGCCCGCTTCAGGAAGGACGAAAATATCTGCTCAAACACACGACCCAGACCGTGCAGGCCATCGTCACCCACCTCCAACACCGGCTCGACATCAGCACGTTCGAGCCGGACCCGAGCGCCACGGAGTTGGCCATGAACGATATTGGCGCGGTCCGGTTGCGCACGGCCAAACCGCTCTTCTACGACGGCTACGCCACCAACCGGCTGTCCGGCTCGTTCATTTTGATTGAGCCTGGCACGAACGCCACGCTCGCCGCGGGGATGTTGTTGCCCCCGGTGGAAACGTTCAAACCCGAGGATGCCGACTTCGTGATTTGACCCGCACGGCTCTTTGTGATGGGATAAGGTTTATGGTTGAGAAGGTCTTTGAGAGCAGCGATGATGTCCGCCATGCGACGCCGTTAAAATATGCACGAACGGTGACGTTTGACGGGCCGGTGCGTTTGGAGTTGGGCGGTCAGTTGCCGAGCGTCACGGTGACGTTTGAGACTTACGGACACTTGAATGCCGATAAGTCCAATGCCGTGCTCGTCTGCCATGCCATCAGTGGCGATTCGCATGTCGCCAAACACAACGACGCTGATGATCCCGGCTGGTGGGACATCGTCGTTGGCCCCGGCAAACCGATTGACACTGGCCGGTATTTTGTCATCTGTCCCAACCTGCTCGGCGGCTGCCGAGGCACCACCGGCCCCAGCAGCACAAACCCAAAAACCGGCAAGCCTTACGGCCGTGACTTCCCGGCAATCACGGTAGGCGACATGGTCGCCTTGCATGGCCAGTTGCTCGATCATCTTGGCATCCAAAGACTGCTCGCCTGTGTGGGCGGCTCGATGGGGGGCCATCAGGCGTTGACCTTGGCTACGCGGTTTCCTGACCGAGTGGCCGGGGTCGCGGCGTTGGCGACTTCGCCCCGTTTGACGAGTCAGGCGCTCGCGTTCGACGTGGTCGGCCGCAACGCCATCCTGCGCGACCCCCATTATCACGGGGGACAGTATTACGATAAACCCACCGGCCCCAACGTGGGGCTGGCGATCGCCCGGATGATCGGCCATATCACCTACCTGTCGCAGGAATCCATGAGCCAAAAATTCGATGCCACTCGGCTGCAGCCGCGCGACGTGGCGGTGGAGTTTGAGAAAAAATTCTCGGTCGGCTCTTATCTCGGCTACCAAGGACAAAAGTTTGTCGAACGATTCGACGCCAACAGTTACATGGTGCTGTCCATGGCGATGGATTTGTTCGATCTGGGCGGCACCCCACAAGAATTGGCTGCCACCTTCGCCCACGCAAAATGCCGGTGGCTCATTATCAGTTTTTCCAGCGACTGGCTCTTCCCGCCGTTCCAATCGCGTGACATGGTCAATGCGCTCATTGCCAACAACGCCGCCGTCAGCTACTGCAACGTACAAAGCCGTTGTGGACACGACGCCTTTCTCTTGCCCGATGACCTTGCTTCGTATGGCGAACTGCTGCGGGCGTTCCTTGCCAATCTGACTGGCAAGCCGCTCGGCGATGTCGTGGAAGAAAAACCAAGCCACGGCCCGACGAGCATCTTCCACAAACGTCGCGTGGACTACGACCGCATCGTCGAACTGATCCCGCCCGGGGCCAGTGTGCTCGATCTCGGTTGCGGCCGCGGCGGATTGTTGCGCCGGGTCAAACAAAAAAAACACCACCGTGTCGTCGGCATCGAACTTGACGAAAAACTCGTACTCGGTGGCATCTACCGCGGACTCGACATCATCCAAGCCGATTTGAATCAGGGCTTGGTGGCGTTTGCCGACAAACAATTCGATTGCGTTCTGCTTTCGCAGACCTTGCAGGCGATTTATGATGTCGAAGGCGTGATCAACGAGATGCTGCGCGTCGGCCGGCAATGTATCGTCAGTTTCCCGAACATGGCCTACCGGGATTTGCGCAAGATGCTCGCTGAGCAAGGCCGTGCACCCAAAGCCGCCGGGTTGTTGCGGTTCGAATGGTACAACTCGCCCAACATCCGGTTTCTTTCGATTGCCGACTTCGAGGATTTCTGCCAGTCGCACAACATCCGCATCCACAAGCAGTTGGCGTTCAATACGGAGGAAGACACCGAGGTCACAGACAACCCCAACCTCAATGCTGACCTCGCAATCTTTGTCATCAGTCGAGACTGAGAATGCGTTACTTCCTGGCAAGTCTCTTGACGCTCGTGATCGGATGCTCACCAAGGGTGAAACATTCAGAGAGGGTGATTCGTGTCGGCCATTTCCCCAATGTCACCCATGCTCAAGCGGTGATCGCGCATGGGCTGTCCCGGCAGGGTCGTGGCTGGTTTGAGCAACGGCTGGGGCCTGAAGTCACCGTCCAGTGGTTCGTGTTCAATGCCGGACCGACGGCCATGGAAGCTATCTTCGCCAACTCGCTGGATATCACTTACGTCGGGCCTAATCCGGCCATCAACGCGCATCTAAAATCGGACGGCCAGGACATTCGTATTGTCGCTGGCGCGTGCAGCGGCGGGGCGGCGCTGGTCGTGCAATCCGATGGACGGATCCAGTCGGCGGCAGATTTTCGTGGCAAGAAAATCGCCACGCCACAGTTTGGCAACACGCAAGATGTCGCCGCCCGTGCGTGGCTCCGAGACCAAGGCTACCGGATCACCATGACCGGGGGAGATGTCCAAGTCGTACCGACATCCAATCCAGACCAATTGGCGTTGTTTCAAAAAGGTGTACTGGATGCGGTGTGGACCGTCGAACCGTGGGTCACCCGCTTGTTATTAGAAGGCAACGGCACCTTATTTCTGGATGAGGGCGCACTGTGGCCCGATGGCCGCTATGTCACGACACATCTGGTGAGCAGCATTCGATTTCTCAAGACCCAACCGACCTTGTTGAAAAAGTGGATCGCTGCCCATGTCGCGTTGACCCAATGGATACGTGATCACCCGTCTGAGGCAAAACGAATCCTCAATGAGGAACTGCGTGCTCTGACGGGTCGTTCCTTGCCGTTGCCTGTACTAGAGGGTGCTTGGAGTCGGTTGGTGCTCACACATGACCCGGTTTGTTCGTCACTGCTGAAGTCTGCCGCCGACGCCCACCGGATCGGTTTTCTCGCACAAATACCGGATTTGTCCCGCATCTATGATCTGACGCTGCTCAACGAAGTCCTGACGACACAAGGGCTCGAACCCATACACTAACATGGCTGTCGAACAAGAACTCATCAATGTCGCGCCCGAGAAGCTGACGGTGGACAATGTCTCCAAGAGCTTCCGCGGACGACAAGGAATGGTACAAGCGCTCGCGAACGTATCCCTCCAGGTTCGCGAAGGTGAATTTGTCTGTCTGGTTGGGCGAAGTGGATGCGGTAAGTCCACGTTGTTGAATATCATTGCCGGCCTCGAAGCGCCCGATGGCGGTCAGGTGCTGGCGGATGGCAAACCGGTGACCGGTCCCGGTCGGGACCGGATGGTCATGTTCCAAGAGTCCGCCTTGTTTCCGTGGTTGGATGTGATGGGCAACGTGATGTTCGCGCTGAAACTTAAGCCTAACCTCAACAATCAAGAACGGCGCGAAGTGGCTCGGTATTACCTCAAACTGGTCGGGTTGGAAAAATTCGCGCACGCTAACATTCACGAGCTTTCCGGCGGCATGAAACAACGCGTCGCTCTCGCCCGCGCGTTGGCACCGAATCCGCGAGTGCTGCTGATGGACGAACCGTTCGCGGCACTCGACGCCTTGACCCGGGAACAACTCTATGGCGACCTCCAACGCATCTGGCAGGAACGCCGCAAAACCATCATTTTTGTCACCCATAACGTCCGCGAAGCGGTATGCCTCGGTGATCGGGTCGTGTTGTTCTCGCCATCACCGGGTCGCATTCGCGAACAATTTGATATTCCCCTCCCTCGTCCACGCGACATCAACAGCATCGCGCTGGCCGGTCATTCCACCCAAATCACCCAGGCACTCAAACAATATCTCGGCACCCCAGCCGCGGAGGTGGCCGAATGAAACGCTGGTTGTCGGCTGCCGCTTTTTTTACCATCCTCGCCGCGGTGTGGGAAATTCTCGTGCAGATTGGCGTCTGGCCGCACGTGCTCATCCCACCACCGTCGGAAGTGGTGCGGTACTTGGTGCGCGCGGTTAGCGACCACACCCTGCTTGATTCCAGCCACATCACGCTTCGTCGCTTGGTGCTCGGCTACTCAGCGGGACTGGTCATCGGCTTGCCCCTCGGACTGCTCAACGCGAGGTTCAAGGTGTTGCAGGACACGCTCGGCCTGGTTGCGCTCGGTCTGCAAACCTTGCCCAGTGTCTGTTGGGTACCGTTAGCTTTGTTGTGGTTCGGGCAAACGGAACATGCCATGTTTTTCATCGTGATCATGGGCACCGTCTGGTCGGTCATGCTCGCCACCGATACGGGCGTACGCAATGTGCCGCCCCTCTATGCGCGGGCAGCGCAGACGATGGGTTCGCGCGGGTTACACACCTGGCTCAAGGTGATCTTGCCCGCCTCCTTGCCGTTTATCGTGAGTGGTATGAAACAAGGCTGGGCTTTTGCGTGGCGGTCGTTGATGGCGGCGGAAATTTACGTGACGATTCTCACCGGCTTCGGCCTCGGCCACCTGCTCCATTATGGACGGGAACTGCATGCGATGGACCAGGTCATTGGGATTATGCTGGTGATTATTGGCATCGGCCTGTTGGCGGACAAGATTCTATTCTCGCCGATCGAACGGTTTCTGCATCGCCGTTGGGGGACCGCGCGGCACTGATCACTCAATCGCCACCGCGCCATAGCCGACCACGGCCGAGTAATCACCGCTGACATCGCCGCTGGTTCGGTAATCCAGCACCTCCGCATTCCGCGCACCCAGCCGTTTCGCCGCGACCAACACAATGTAGGTCGGCACGACCCCGCACATCAAAATGTCCTCCTCCACCACCACTTGCAGGAGCCGTTCTTCATCCAGCGCCACCATGGCATCCAACGCCAACCGATCTTTCCGATTCGAGGTTTGTTGGTCGGCGTAGTGATTCAAATCCGACGACGCCAACAACAATATCGACTTCCCAGACTCGCAAACCGTTCCCGCGATGGCGGTCCCCAGCGCGCGCCATTCCGCGGGTTCGCCGTTCCCGATCAACAATGGCACAATCTGCACCGCTGGATTCTCCCGCAACAACATCGGCACCTGCACTTCCAGGCAATGTTCCGCCACATGCGCGTGCGGATCTTCGACAATCAACTCGCAGTTCTCCAACAACGCCGCCGCCAGTGCCTCGGCCACATGCACATCGCCAACCGGCGTCCGCCAGATGCCTGCGGCAAACAACGCAAACCGATGGCCGATCCCATGGTGATTCGGTCCGAGCATGATGACCCGGTCGGGGATGTTCACTTGCGAATACAGGATGCCGGCCGTGCGTCCCGAGTATCTCCAACCCGCGTGCGGCACCACCACGGCCAATGCATTCCGTTTCGACACCACCGGCTTGAGTAATTCATCCAGCTCCCTTTCGACCTGCCCGGCGCTGCCGGGATAGAACTGGCCCGCGACTGCTGGCTGACGAATCATCTGTTGCCTTTCGGGTGTAGCGGCGGC
>CALBCO010000043.1 GCA_937927265.1 uncultured Verrucomicrobiae bacterium
TATCTTCACCGAGCGGTGCCCACCAGTCGCAAAGGTGCCGGATCGCCAACAGGTCCTCCTCATAAACGACGCGACCGCACAGCGTTAGGCGCAACCGGGCAGCAGGGCGGATTTCTTCACCCTCACGGGATTGCGACATCACCAGATGCAGGTCGTGCAACGGGACGGGATTCAGCGCGAGTCTCAAGGTCTGTCCGTTTGCCAATTCGGCGTGCGTTCGATTGACCGGGGGGAACAGGAAGGGGACACCGTCCACGACCGTCAGACCGATGGGCAAACCGGCAACGCCTTCCAAATACCGATTCCAAGCCCGGCCCAAATCCAACGCTTGCCAGCCCTCCCAACGGCGCGGCGAAGTCGTCCGCATTGCGCGCCATGATTCTCGTTGGGCATCAAAAACCTCCAACGATACTTCGATGTTTTCTGGCCGGTTGTGCGCCAGCCAACTGCGCCGGTAGGTGTGGCGAGCTTTCGCCAACGTCGCTAGCGCCGCCGGTATGCGGGCCGGTTGGCGCGCAGCTTGGGTGCGCGCTACCACGGACGCGAGCCGATCAATGGCGACCTCGTAGTGGTCGAGGTGTTCGCGTTCGGCGCGCGCTAGTTTTCGGCACTGGGCCAATAACCGGCGGGCAAGGGCCTGTTGACGTATGTCGTGATTGAGTTGCGCGACGGTCGGCAACGATTTCGCATGGGCGAGTCGTACCCAGCCGGGAGCGGGCAGCCGATGCAACTCCCACGCCCGCCGGGGCGTGATCACCAACCCGCTTTCCAGCAGACGACGCAACTGAGCCAGTTCGGGTAACGGATGACCGTGAAAAAAAGTATGAAAACGCTTCTCAACCGTCTTCGGCTGGCCGGCGTTGCCACTCCACGCTTGTTCGGCAAACGCGGCGAACAGCGGCCAGGCGAGGTCGCGGCTGTTCTCGTAACCATCGTCACCCCATTGGGACGCCCCGAAAGCCGGCACACGATCAGGGGGAGCGATGCGTCGCCAGTTGCGCCATTGAGTCTGCGCTTCGGCCAAGGGATCGTGCAAGAAGGTTTTCCAATTGTTGTAGCCGGACAATACCCACACTTGGTCACGCTCACGCAACATCGCGGGGAAGTTGACACGCGTTCGCTTCAGCTTGATTGAATAGTCCCACACAACCGGAATCGCGGCGGGATGGATCTGCCGCAGCAGTTCAATTCCGAAATGGTTGTACAGCATGTCGGCCCAAAACAACGGCGTCTTGCCGCGCGCGACCACCTGCTCGCAGCACCAATTCAGGTGTTCAAGGAAACTCTTCTGGTCGAGACCAATGACCTCGTCAAAACACATATGGAACAACGGCGAGGGAAACACGGGACAAACCGCGTCGAGAAGCCGGCTCAGGTGTGGCCGCACCTCCGGGTGCCACGGATCGAAACTGCTGGGCGGCTGCCATGTCCGCGCTCCCCACGCGCGATACCGAGGTAGCCGTAATAAGTTCTCCTGGTGGCCGATCAGGGACAAGGTGGGAAACAATTCAACCTGCCACCGTTGGCCCTCAGCCACTAAAGCGCGCAAATCATCCAACGTGAACGCGCCCCGGTTTTCTCCCATCAACGGTATCCCATCCACCCGCACCATATCCTCTAAATAGAGTGTGTAGTGGCTAATTTTAAGCGCGCCGAGATGTTGGATGATCCGCCGAAAGTCCGCCATCGTCGAAACCTGTTTCCGGCTCACGTCATCGTGGTGGTACCGGATTCCGTACTCTGGCCAGTCCGTAATCTCCAAACAGGGCGACCGGGCAGCTTGCGCCAGAATCTGCCGCAATGTTTGCAGTCCCCACACCAAGCCCCCCCCATCATGCCCCTGCACCGCGATGCCCGTTGGGGTGATCCGCAACCCGTACCCCTGCGCTTTCGCCGGCGCCGCCGGCAAACTCGCGGCACCGACACACGCCGCGTGAGCCGGTAACTTCGGATCGGCCGCCAACTGCAGTCCCAACGCTTGCGTGATCGCCTTGCTAGCCGGGTGAACAGCATCGTCGGGATGAACCCGCAACTCCCGCGCGACTACAGAACACACACCCGCCGTCGCGCGAATTCGTCGTGGTTGTGGGATGATCGTGATCTTGTCCATGTTTAAATTACCACCTTCACTTCGTGCGTGCCGTCGCGGAACAGCGGCAACACCGGGCCGCTAATCTTCTGGCCGTCCACGGTGATGCTCTGCGCACCCCGGCAACGTTCGGCGCTATTGTCGAGTTCGATGTTGTACACAGCACCGCGGAACGTGCGTTTGACGTGAGCATGTTTGATTCGCTTGGTCAGACACGGGTCAATCAGCAAACCATCGTAGTGGCGGCGGGCGCCGAGCACCCATTCCACCAATGCCACCGTGAACCACGCCGCCGTACCCGTCCGCCAGGGATAGGTGGACCGGCCACGAATCAGCGGCATGCGCGTATAACAACTCGTGAAGGAAAACGGCTCCGTCCAGCTTTGGCTGACCGGGTTTTCTGGGTTATCGGGCATCACTTTCACGATAGTGTCCCATGCCTGTTCGGCGCGACCAAGCAGACAATCGGCGACCGTCTTGAACCCAGCGGCGTGATTGTAGCAGCCGCCGTTTTCGAGGTGGTACGGCATCACCGTGGTGAAGCGTCCGATGCGCTCATCGAATTTCGAGCAGGGCGGATCGCAAATCGGGATGCCTTCCGGCTTGGTCAGGTATTTGTCCACGGCTTCCATGCACGCCCGAAGCCTCGCCTCGTCGGCCACGCGCCCCAGAACGGCCCAGCTTTGCGTATTGACGAAAATTTTTGCCTGGTCGGCTTTGCTCGAACCCAGCGCGTACCCGTCCTCGCAAATGGTCCGCGTGTACCATGCGCCATCCCAAGCGACGCGGTTGATTGTCTCCGACATCTTTTTGTGCAACTGCCGGCATTCGTCCCGAACGGCCAGGTCGTTGCGCCGTTCGGCGAGTTCGGCCATTTCAAGCAACCCGGCACAAAGTTGTTGGCTGACCATCACGCTCTCGCGTTCACCGGTTTTCTCGGACGGTTCGAGTTGGTCATTCCAATCAGCGAAATGTTGACGGCACAATCCGTGTCGGCCGAGGTCGGTGCTTAAGTACCGGTAACTCCGCTGCAAATGATCCCACACGGTACCGACTTCCGTGGACTCGAAGTACGGCACTGTCTCCTCAAGAAGACTGAAGTCACCAGTTTCCTTGATGTACCACGGCACCGTTTGGAGCATCCAGGCCGGCTTGTCTGAGTAGTGGTGACGGTTCAATGGCCGCCAACTATGTAAGCTACTGCCATCGGGTTGATGAACGGTGAGCGTTTTGAGGATGTTGGCGCGTGCCGTGGCGGGGTCGAACAACACCACGCCATTGTCGTTCTGCAAATTGTCGCGCACGCCGCCCTTGTCAATCAGGTACGAATAAATCTGCTTTTTGACAAAGATGTTGATCAGAGCGTCGCGGTTTTCGTTGTCGGGGCCGGTTTTGACGCGGAACTTGCTGGCGCGTTCCCGCTCCGCGGCTATCTGTTGCTCACACATCTGATCAAGCGTGGCGAGGGTCAACCGCGCCTTGAGCGCTTTCACCTCATCCAAGCCCGTGCAAGGCCCCAGCACAAAATCCACGCGATCGTTGCCACGTGGCGGGATCATCAACGTCGCCTGCACCACACCGGCGCAGTCCGGGCCGTAGTCGCCCTTGTTGTCACAGTTCCAACCCCAAAGAATCTTCGGCGCAGCCAAACTGTAATCGGCCCGCGTGAACTGATCGCGGTAGCCGTTGGCGGCGCGGAAATGATTCAACGCGATGGCAAACCCACTGTTTTTCGGTGTCGGACAATTCAGCAGCCGGTTGACAAGCAACGTCCCGCCGATTTCGGGATGGATTTCCGTGTACACGTCCTTCCAAAACCCGCGTCCTTCGCGGTCGCTGCCGTGCAAGGCGAACAGCGCGTAGGCGAACACCGAGACCCGGCGCGGCCGGTTGCTGAGATTTTCCAGAAACACTGTCCACACCTCAACGCATTCTGTTTTTGGCACAAAATACCGGGACGTCACCCGCAAGTCAGCGCACGTCGAAGCGATCTCGGTCTTGGCTGGAAAGATGCGGATGAGGCGATCCTTGACTTCCGTGGCGACTGGCATGCCGGCGGGATTGAACACGGCGTTGGTCTCGTCGTCGCGGATGTAAAGATATTTACAATCGTAGCCGATGACGTTGACCGTGTTACCGGCGGCGTCGCGGTACCGGGACATTCCGTCGCCGACATGGGTGAACTCGGCGTAGTACTCCTCCGGTCCCCATTGGTTGTAATGAAGGTTGCGCCATTTCTTGGGCGGCTCAGCAGTGATTTCAAAGCAGCCCAACTGTTCGTCAAAGCGACCGTAGTTCTGGATAGTTTGCATAGTGCGCCATGCTTACGGAAGCGCCCCCCGCAATCAAGCGGAATCAGCCACAGCTTGTCCAACCCCTGAATCATGAGCGCAGTGCTAAACGTTTCACTTTTGGGTGAACTGTTTCTCCGCGGACCGGTCATCATGAGACATGAGTCACCCGACTATTTTCTCCATGACGCCGGACATCGAATCCAACAGCAAACCCTTCCATTTCTCCTCCCTCTGGACGATGAGCGGCATGATTGCCGACATCACGCTTTCCGTCAGACGTTGACGGCGGCACAGACATTCTTGTCTGTGCCTCAACCCACGTGAGTCGCCTGGTGATCATCGTCTCCGGAAGTGGACCGACGGGAAAGCGGTGCCGTCGCACCGCACTCCCCAAACGCTACTGCGTAAGTTCGAGCACCAGGGGTGAACGGCATGGTTTTGGAGTGCGCCGCATCAGCGGCGCTTTCGACGGCGGTGGGTGGCAGGTGTGAGGCGAGTCGAAAGACCATCGCCCCCCCTCCATTCAGATCCTCCTCGTGCTCATGATTCAGGTCTCAATCATTATGAGTAACTGTAACTTGACAGAGTTTCCCTCTGGAGGGCGCGGATCGGTTCCGCTGCCTTTAAACAATTCACCAAAAAATCGCCGCTCCAAGCGTGCTCGTAATGATTGAGGGTCCAACCCCTGATCGGTAGACTTGAGCAAATAGTTTTGCTCGGCCATCCAAAGCACGCTGGCGCTCCGCACGCCAAAATCGTTTCGTGCACCACCGAGGCTTCAGCCCAGCGCGACAACGTACTGGAGCGTGGTACGGTCGCACCGCTTTCGCCACGGCGCCCCGTGAATAAGTGTTGCCACTCGGGACACGTTTGGGCAGGCCTACCAGGCACGGGCGACATTTTCGCTGACACAAGGTGGAAGCTGTTACCCCAAGACACTGAGCTTTCAGTGCAGCACGAATGATTCGGATCTCTCACGCCGAGAGAGGTTAACGATATGAACCTAATCGCTGAATCGCAGCCATGATCAGGCGCAACGCGGTGAGCCGCGAGCCATCGTGGATGCTGCCGGCCGTGGCGAACAACAAGCCTTTGTGCTCGCGGGCCATCTCGAAGTCGCGCAGGAACTCGGCGACGAT
>CALBCO010000044.1 GCA_937927265.1 uncultured Verrucomicrobiae bacterium
CCTTTGAGGTTGTACCGCGTCGTTTGTGCTGTGGAGAGTCGCTGGGGATTCGAGTGTCGTGGCGGACGGTCAGGGAGAGTTCGAGCGGCGCACGGCGTGGCCAGCTCGACGGCGGCAGCCCAGTTCGGCTGCTTGAGGTGAGCGGGGATTCATGAGAGAGATTGTGGTGGTGACAACGACGTGGCCTAACCCGATCACTGGAGCGAACCGCCGCCCCGCGTCTCCGCTCGATCCCGGGCGGCAGTTCGGACGCGCCTCGTGCGCTCCACCGTTCCTGTCGGCGGCGGTCGCTCAGTTCTGGCGTTAGCCCGTGGCGGACGTCGCGGGCGAATCGAACACGCACGGCAAACTGAAGCGCACCAAATGAAAACGAGAACCCACAAGGGAAACATCGAGGGTGAATTGATGACCCGCCCCCAAAAGCATCCATGTGCATCTTGGTTTCTTTCTTTCGCGGTTGGATTGGCGCTTTGCAGCCTTGAGGCCTTGGGTCAGGGAACGATCGTTTATTCCGGTTTTGCCGGACGCTGGATGGGCGGCAGTCTCATTTTCCCAGGTGGCACTTCGACCGATGTTGACTTCGATGGTGATGGCCGCGTTGAGCTTTCGTTTGGGGGCAGTTTTCTGGCTACACCCGGCAATCCGTCGTTTCACACTGATACGTTTTCCGTCAGTCCCGGGCCTCACGCAAGTCTTGCGCTTGGTGACGATGGTGTTCGCCTGGTGAGCGCGGGCACGTTGATCGGTTCTTCCCTTTCACCTGTCTGGAGCAGTGGACTTGGCGCGTGGTCGCTCTTAACGCTTTCTTACATCACACCGACACCGCTTCCCGACCCTTGGAATCCGAATCCCGGCGGCGATCCCGGATTCCCGCAGACCGCAGGCCCGTTAGCTGAGGCGGGCGGCCTGGCTTTTCTGGCAGCACGGTGGCAGTTGGATGATGGCTTCCGTTACGGCTGGGTTCGCTTGAGTATTGACTCGATGACGAACCCAGAGGTTCCGAACCTGATTCACCTTGGCCCACTTGTTGTTGACTGGGCTTACGAGACGAGGCCGGATACGCCGATTCTTGCTGGCGTTGTGCCCGAGCCGTCTTCTTGGGCTTTACTGTTAGCGGGTGGAGTAGCTATTTGGTGGTATGGACGAAGGAAAAGCACGGGCTAACAAGATCACTGGAGCGAACAGCCGCCCCGCTTCGCGGTTCGAGAGTCGCGGGCTTCGGCGACACGCTCTGGTTGTCGGGAGTCGCGGGCGTTATCACGGCGGGGCGGCTGTCGCTCAGTTCTGTCGTTATGCCATGACGAGCGTCGTGGCGCGTTCGAGCACCAGCAACCATCAATGCACACATAATGAAAAACAGAATCAGAACCACAGTCGGAATCGGAACCGCAGTCATCGCGCTGGCCCTCGCCAGCACGAGCTTCGCACAATCCGCCAACACCCCGCTCACGCCGGAGCAGTTGGCCGAGCGGCGCACGGAGGCACAGCGACGCGCGGAGGAGTCGCTCCGCTACCTCAATGGCTTGATGGAGAAAATGAAGGCCGAGGCAGAGGCGCGCGCGGCAGCACGTCCGCCCATTGACCCCGCGGTTGCCCAGCGCGCCGCTGAAGCGGCGGCGCGCCAGCGCCAAGAGCACTACCAGAACGCGTTTCGGACGTGGCTCCATTCGGGAGTGCGCGACCGAGAAGGACGCCCCAGCACGCGGACGCGGTGGCTGGCGGACAAGCGGGCTGTGGTTGCAGCGGAATTACCGCTGCGATGGCAGCAAACGCAACAGAACCAACAGCGCTTGCTGGACTGGGCACAGGCAACCGGGACGCCGCTGAAGATTCGCATCGCTCCTGACCGTGACGCCTCTTTGACGTTCTATTCCCACGGCGAGGCCATTTACCTCATGGGCTATTCGGCGGTGGCTGCCGACACCATTTCCACGGACGAAGTTTGGCCCGGCGGTTCCTCCGGTTTGAATCTGACAGGCGCGGGCCTGCCGATTGGCGTGTGGGATGAGGGCTCAGTACGGGTGACTCACTGGGAATTTGGTCTCCCTGGCACGACCAGCCGTGCCGTGCAGCGGGACGCCGCGGCTGGCCCGAATGCCCATTCGACCGCCGTTGCGGGCATCCTGGCCGCAGCCGGTGTGGATTACGGCCCGCCCTATGGCCGGGTTGCCACTGGGATGGCCCAAAACGCCAACGTGTGGGCGTACGATTTCATCAACAATCTTTTTCCCGAAATGGACACTGCGGCCGCCGAGGGTTTGCGGTTGTCGAATCACTCGTTCGGACCATTGGCGGGCTGGCACTACGATTTCGGCATCAGTGCTTGGCGATGGTACGGAACGCTGGCGCTCAGCGGGACAGAAGATTGGAAATTCGGGTTCTATCTGGCCGAGGCTGGGGAGGTGGACACACGGACGTATGACTTTCCGGAGTACCTCACCGTGTGGGCGGCGGGAAACGACCGGGCGCAAGGTCCGGCCACTCAGCCTGTGTCGCACTATGTCCGCAACGCCCAAGGCCAGTGGGTCCTGGTCGATAACGTGGCCCGCCCGTTGGACGGAGATGAAGGCGGTTACGACACGATGTCGGGTCTGGCTGTGGCCAAGAATGTGTTGGCCGTCGGAGCGGTGGAGGATTTGGCGGGCGGTTATGCCGGGCCTGCCAGCGTGTTGATGACGGTCTTTAGCACCTACGGCCCAACTGATGACGGGCGCATCAAGCCTGATGTCGTGGGCAACGGCGTGAGAGTGAACACCACTGCTCACGACGGTGACGCCAACTATTTCATCAACACCGATTTCACCACCGGCACGAGTTTTTCCGCGCCGAGTGTAGCAGGGTCGATTGCGCTGCTGATGCAGCGGCACCAGCAGTTGCGGCCCAATGCGCCACCTTTACTGGCCTCTACGCTGAAAGGATTGATCATTCACACGGCGGATGAAGCGGGCGCCAATCCAGGGCCGGACTATCGGTTTGGCTGGGGTCTGATGAACACATTGCACGCGGCGGAACTCCTCGCTGCCGACGCAGCCAGTGATTCCCGCCCGCACCTGAAGGAAGTCCCACTGGAGAACGGAGGCTCCATCGAGTTTACCGTCAACAGTCCCGGCGGCACGCCACTGTGGATTACGATTGTGTGGACGGACCCGCCCGGCCCAGTGGATCTGTTTGCCTCAGTCGACCCCGTGCTGGCACGGCTGGTCAACGATGTTGATCTACGGATCATCGGACCCGGCGGGACGACGCACTTTCCGTGGATTCTCAATCCCGACTTGGCCAACCGAACTGCCGCTGCGCGCGGCGCCGCAGCGACGACGGGCGACGACAACCGCAATAACGTAGAGCAGGTATTTGTTGCCAACCCAACGCCCGGCACCTACACGGTGCGCCTGACGCACAAGGGAGCGTTGCTCAACCAGGAGGCACAGTGGATTTCCATTCTCATTAGCGGCAACGTGCCGCAGGCCAAGCCAGAGTTTCGGATTACGAACCAGATGGTGACCCCGGGCGGCGACTTCGCGCTGACTTGGAAGGCCGTGGTGGGCCAGCGGTATCAAGTGCAGTATCGGAACAATGTCGAAGGTCCGGGTTGGACGGACATCGGCCCTGAAGTGGTGGCGGCGTTGCCGACGGTAAGTGTAGAGCTGCCGACGGATCCACAGCAGCCGCATCGGTTTTTCCAAGTGGTCGAGGTCGAGTGATATGCGGTCCTGCCTGCACCGCTTGGTGGCCGCGTTGGCCGGACCATGTTTAGCCTTGGGCGGCGACACCGCCGTCGCTCAAGGCACCATCCGCTACGTTCAGCCATTTGAGCCGATCTATGCGACACAGGGACGATTCATTGACAACTTCGGATTGCGTCTCCCTCTGGATTTGAACGGCGATATGGTTACGGACTACGAGTTTACAGGGAACATCTTCGGGGTGAGTGTTCAGGCGCAGGGCAGCAACCGCCAATTGGCCTTTCTGGCGATTCCACCAGACTTGGGAAGCTATCTCTATCCCCTCGCACTAGGAGAAACCATTGGCGCCACTCCTCCCCTATCTCTTGCTTGGGTGGATTCACAAACGCCGCGTCACCCCATTCCGGCGCAATCGGCTGTTTCCGGCTGCGTCGACACCGGCTGCGGAGGACTCTTTCTTGGCATCACCGCTTACATGGGGGTGCAGTTTGCTGCGCAAGACGGGATGCACTACGGCTGGGTCCGAATTGATGCCCCG
>CALBCO010000045.1 GCA_937927265.1 uncultured Verrucomicrobiae bacterium
CGGGGACGGCCCGGCGCGTGCGTCGGCCACACCCGCTGTGCCCAACGCTGCCACCAGCACAACCACCCACCAGGCACCAGCACCCGCGCCACCCATTGCCGCGAACGCCACACCATCCACCCCGGCAGGAACAGGAGTTTCTTCATCAGCGTCCGACCCGCCAACTCTGGCAGGCATCGTTCAAATCCAGTAGCTTGATCGCTACCATCAGGTCATAGGCCAACACCGCGATGAGATAGTAAATCTGATTGACCATGAACGCCGAGCAGGGCAGGCGGTGCAGATTCAGGTTGTTCAACACCTCGCTGAACAGTTGTTTTTGTCCCGTTTGAAGTGATGCCGGACACCCACGCGCACGGTAACGGTCTGCCCGTCGTCGCAGGCGATGAAGCCGTAGTGCTCAAACCACCCTTCCCGCCGCCGGTCTTTGCGGGGGGCGCGGCTGGGGAGCTGGCGCAGCTTGTGCCAGAGGTCGAAGCGCCGGGCCTTGGCCTCGACGACGAGGAGACCGGCGTGGATGGAATGATCGGTGTTGGGGCCGAACGGGAGTTTGAGTCGGGTAGCTTTCTTGGTGATGGGAGGGATATGTAGCGATGACAAAACGCGCCGAAATGAATTCACCGCCAAGTGCAAGCTCTTCCCTTACTCGCAACGATTCGGGTAGTCAGTATTTCCCCTTGGGCCAGTGACTTCCATTGACCACTCAACTGTTATGGGTGTAACAACTGAGTGGACAATCCATCTGAATCCTGTGGTAGAATTACGCCTCAATCATTACGAGCAATTGTAACTTGACAGAGCTGCACTCTGGAGGATTCGGATCGAAGTCTGTTTCGCTGCCTGAAAACAATTCACCAAGAAATCACCGCTCCAAACGTGATCGTAATGATTGAGGGGCACCGCCGGCCCAGCACGAATGTCGCGCGTCAGCTTCAGGCATGGCGACGTCGTAGTTTGGCTTGCCGGCACCAGGCCGGGGCGGTATTAGTTCCGGCATGAGACGCATGTTGGTGATGCTGGGGCTGTTATTGATGGCGGGGACGGTCGGTTGGGTGGCGGCGGCCACCACGGGGCCGGTGTGTGTGGTGACCATTCACGAGGACATCAGCCAGAACACGCTGTATTTGTTGCGGCGGGCGATGCGGGAGGCGGATACGGCTGGTGCGGTGGCGCTGGTGCTTAACCTCGAAACGAACGGTGGCCGAGTGGACGCGACCGAGGAGATCATTCGGTTGCTCGAAAAATCCCCGCGCAAAACCTACACGCTCGTCAACGGCAAAGCGTATTCGGCCGGGGCGTTTATCGCAGCGGCGACGGATGCGATTTACATGACACCCGGCAGCGTGATCGGCGCGGCAACGCCGGTGATGATGATTCCCGGCCAAGGCGTGCAGGAATTGCCGAAGAGCTACGAGGAGAAAATCAGTTCAGCGATGCGGGCGTTGATCCGCTCAACGGCGCAGGCGAAGGGGCACAATCCGGATGTGTTTGAGGCAATGGTGGACAAGGATCGCGGGTTGACCATTGGTGAAACGGTGATCGCCGAGAAGGGGAAGTTGCTGACGTTGACGAATGTCGAGGCGGCCAAGGAATATGGCGAGCCGCCGAAGGCGTTGCTCTCAGCCGGCACGGTCGGATCGGTGGAGGAGTTGTTGAAGGTGTTGGGACTGAGTGAGGCCGCCCGGCTGGTGATCGAACCATACGGACTGGAATTGGTCGGCCGCTGGCTGACGGCGATTTCGCCGTTGCTGATGTTGATCGGATTTGTGGCGATTTACATCGAGATGAAGACGCCGGGCATCGGGATTCCGGCGTTGGTGGCGTTGATTTGTTTTGGGTTGTATTTTGTCGGGTATTTCATTGCCGGGCTGGCCGGGTGGGAAGAGGTGGTGGTGTTTGCCATCGGGGTGATTTTGTTGGCGGTGGAGGTGTTTGTGTTGCCGGGATTTGGCGTGACCGGGGTGTTGGGGTTGGCGTTGATTTTGGCGGCGTTGGTGATGGCGATGGTGCAACGAATGCCGGGTGGGCCGGTCTGGCCGACGTGGCCGCAGTTGCAGTTGCCGTTGTTAAAAGTGCTCGGCGGTTTTCTCGGCTCGGGGGTCGTGATGGCGATTTTGGCGCGGTACTTGCCGGAGACACGGTTGTTCCGGAAACTGGAATTGGGGGCGACGACGAGTGCGGCGGCCGGGTACACGAGTTCGCGCGGCGAAGCGGCTGGGTTGGTCGGGGCGACCGGCGTGGCGGAGACGTTGTTGCGGCCGGCCGGCAAGGGGAGGTTCGGAGAGAAACTTGTGGACGTGGTGACGGAAGGCGATTTGATCGAGCCGGGCATGCCGATCAAGATCACCGAGGTCAGCGGCAGCCGCGTGGTGGTCACGCGCCGAAAGTGAGAGGACCACCATGGATTACCCTTGGCTGATGATTGGCGGCTTGATCGTGGCGGGCATGGTGTTGCTGGTGTTGGAGGTGTATGTGCCGGGGTTCGTCCTTGGCAGCATCGGCGTGGTGCTGTTGGCCGGGGCGGCGTGGTGGACGTATGAAAAGGTGGGGATTCGTGCAGCAAGCGCGGTGGCGCTGATCGAGGCCGTCTTGGGCGTGGTGGTGGTGGCGGCGGCGTTGAAGTATTTCCCGGAAACGCCGGTCGGCAAAAAAATGGTTTTGGCGCAAGACGAAACCGGTGTGCGCGCACAGACCGCCCGTGGGCGGGAGTTGATCGGACGGGAAGGCGTGGCCCAAAGCCTACTGCGACCGGCCGGGGTTGCGCTTGTGGACGGAAAACGGTTGGACGTCATCGCTGAATCCGGTATGATCGAATCTGGCAGCCGGATTTGCGTGGTTGCAGTGGACGAGAATCGAATCGTAGTGCGGAAACTAACAACCTAACATGCAAAGGAGATTATCATGGAAGGAAGCGGAACATTTATCATCGGGGCGCTGGGGATCATTGGCGTCATTGTCGCATTGGTGGTGTTTGTCATTATTGTTTCTTTTTTGAGCATCTGGATTCAGGCGCGGTTTTCGGGGGCGCCGGTTAGCTTTCTCACGCTGTTCAGCATGAAACTGCGCCGCGTACCGATTGGGTTGATTGTCCAAAGCCGGATTACGGCGGTCAAAGCCGGCCTACCTCTCACCACCGATCAACTTGAAGCGCATTACCTGGCCGGCGGCGATGTGAACCAAGTCGTCCGTGCGCTCATTGCGGCCGACAAGGCCAGTTTGAATCTTGATTTCAACCGGGCGGCGGCGATTGACCTTGCTACGCACCAGTCCGGCAAGAGCGTGTTTGAAGCGGTGATGACCTCGGTCAATCCGAAGGTCATTGATTGCCCCAACCCCGCCACCGGCAAACAGTCCATTGATGCGGTTGCGAAAGACGGTATTCAAGTCAAAGCCAAGGCCCGGGTCACCGTCCGCACCAACCTCGACCGGTTCGTGGGCGGGGCGACGGAGGAAACGATCATTGCCCGTGTCGGCGAAGGCATCGTCACCACCATTGGTTCGTCCGACACCTACAAGGCGGTGCTGGAAAATCCTGACAGCATCTCCAAGCGGGTCTTGGAACGCGGGCTGGATGCCGGCACGGCGTTTGAGATTCTCTCGATTGACATTGCCGACGTGGACGTGGGCGACAACATCGGCGCGCGCTTGCAGACGGAACAAGCGGAAGCGGATAAACAGATCGCGCAGGCCCGCGCCGAAGTCCGCCGCGCCACCGCCGTCGCGCAGGAACAGGACATGAAAGCCCGCACCCAGGAAATGCGCGCCAAAGTGGTCGAAGCCGAAGCGCAAATCCCCATGGCGATGGCCGAAGCCTTCCGCGCCGGCCGGTTGGGCGTGATGGATTATTATCGTATGCAAAACGTCATGGCTGACACTCGGATGCGGCAGTCCATTGCTGGCGAGGACGCGGGCAAGAGCACAACCGGCAACTAGGCCACTCACATGGACTTCTGGATCTGGGTCATCATCATGCTGGTCGTGGCTGTCTCGAAGGGCTTGGGCAAGCTCCAAGAGATGGCTCAGGAAGAGCCGACCGAGAAACCGGCGACTCCGCTGCCGACACGGTCCGTCCGGCGGCGTCCGCCGGT
>CALBCO010000046.1 GCA_937927265.1 uncultured Verrucomicrobiae bacterium
ACCGGGTTGAACGTAACGGCAGTGTAGAAATAACAGAAGAAAATGATGAAACCAACATACACGACGTTGTAAACGATGCCGCCCGGCGTCATGGCCTGAGCAACGCTTTGCATCCACGGCACCTTAATGAAATTGGCCACCGTAGCGGGAAACATAATGATCGAAGACGCAAAAATGGGCGGAATAACACCTGACGTATTAATCCGCAGGGGTAAATGGGTGCTCTGACCTCCGTACATCCTACGGCCAACGATCCGTTTGGCATACTGGACAGGTATCTTCCGCTGCGCCTGGGTCAACGCGATCACCCCGGCCACTACCACCAATGCCATGACCAACAGCAAAATCGCGTGCAAGATGTTGAACTGGGTCTCGGCCCCCGCCCCGGGCACAAAGAGCCGATAGGCTTGGGCGATTGCTTGCGGCAAACGATCCACAATGCCCACCGTGATGATGATCGAAACGCCGTTGCCAATGCCGCGTTCGGTGATCTGTTCGCCCAACCACATCAGCAAGACGGTACCGCTGGTGATCGTGATGACCGTCAACAACTGAAACGCCAAACCGGGATTCGCCACCAGCGTGCCCGTGAAACCGGGAAAGAGGGCTTCGGGCCGTTCAAATGCCTTGGCCAACATCCATCCCTGGATCACGCACAGCCCCACCGTCATGTACCGCGAATACTGGATAATCTTGGCCCGGCCCGTCTCGCCTTCCTGCTTGAGCTTTTCCAGCGATGGCACCACCGCCGTCAACAACTGCATGATGATGGACGCGCTGATATACGGCATCACGCCCAACGCAAACACCGCGCACTGTTGCAGTGCGCCGCCCGTCAACAGATTCGCCAAGCCGATAATACTGCCGCCCACCTGCCGTTGGATGTCCGCCATGTATCGGTTTAAGTCCGACGCATCCACCCCCGGACACGGAATGTTCGCACCGAGACGCACCAACACGATGATGCCGAGCGTGAACAGAATCCGCTTCCGCAGCTCCGGAATCTTCCAACTGTTGAGAAAGGCGGCAAACATCGGTGATTACTTGCTCGCCGCCGCGGCAACGGGCCGATGCGGCAACGGTAATGCCTCGCACTGCCCCCCCGCTTTGGTGATTTTTTCCTGCGCGGTGGCACTGAACTGATGCGCTTTCACTGTGAGCTTCTTGATCAACTCACCGTCGCCGAGCACCTTGAGGCCATCCCGCAACTGACGCACCACACCACGTTCGCGCAACGCCTCGGCGGTGACAACCGCGCCGTCTTCGAACACATTGAGCTGTTTGACATTCACCGTTACAAAACGTCGGCGAAATGCCTCGTGGTTGAACCCACGCTTGGGAATCCGCCGGTACAACGGCATCTGCCCGCCTTCAAATCCCAACCGCACTGTGCCACCAGCGCGTGCTGTCTGGCCTTTACCACCGCGCCCGGAAGTGCCGCCCTTGCCGGACCGATCCCCCACCCCCAATCGAGTCCGCCGATGTTTCGCGCCTGGACGCGGTTTCAAATTATGCAGCCGCATCGTCATATCAATTCACTCCTGCCGGACTGGCCAGCCCACGCGCCCGATAAATCGCCTCACGCGGTCTCAACTGGGCCAGCGCCGCCAACGTCGCTTTTACCACGTTCACCGCATTGCTTGACCCCAATGACTTCGTTAACACATCACGGATGCCAACCGCCTCCAAGACCGCCCGCACACCGCCCCCGGCAATAACACCCGTTCCGGGCGACGCCGGGCGCAACAACACCCGCCCCCCGCAATACTCCCCAATCACCTCGTGCGGAATCGTGTTGTCTTTCATACAGACCGGCCTCAGTGCCTTCTTGGCCTGCTCCGTACCCTTGCGGATCGCGTCGGCCACTTCGTTCGCCTTGCCAAAACCGTAGCCCACTCGGCCCTGTCGGTCACCGGCCACCACCAACGCGCGGAAATGAAACCGCCGGCCTCCTTTCACCACTTTCGCGCTGCGGTTGACGAATACCACTTTCTCAACCAGTTCAACGCCGGTCGGTTGTTCCACGTTGATCTCCTCATCCACCACGCCCGGCGCAGCCTCCTTCGACTTCGGAGCCGCCCCTTTTGCCATTCTGGGTCTCTTGTCTGCCATATTAGAATTTTAATCCCGCTTCACGCGCCGCGTCCGCCAGCGCTTTGACCCGGCCGTGATACGCCGACCCGCCCCGGTCAAATACGACCTCGTTAATGTTTTTCTCCTTTGCCTTCTGTGCCGCCAGCGCGCCCAACTTCTTCGCACCGGCCACGGTCGCCTTGGTTCCCTTGCATTCCGCCGCCAGACTGCTCACCGCCACCAGCGTTCGCCCGGCCAAATCATCAATAAACTGCACATAGATATGTCGCCCGGTCAGGCAGACACTCATCCGCGGGCGCGCCGCAGTGCCCTGCACCTTTTGGCGCAACCGCCGGTGCCGCCGGTCCCGAAATTCAATTCGTGTTCGTGGTCGCATCAGCCTTCCACTCCTCAACCTCCCGTGGTCACGGTTTTGCCGGCTTTGCGGCGCACGTGTTCGCCCACATACCGGATACCCTTGCCCTTGTAGGGCTCGGGTTTGTAAAACCGGCGAATCCGCGCCGCCACTTCGCCGACCTGTTGTTTATCGCACCCTTCCACTGTGATCAACGGCTTCTTGTCAGCGGTGTCCGCCACGGTGATCTTGATCGTTTGCGGAATTGGAAACGAAATCGGGTGCGAATACCCCAACGTCAGGTTTAGGTTGGCCCCCTGCACTGCGGCGCGGAAACCAACGCCCTCAACGAGCAACTGCTTAGAATACCCTTCGTTGACCCCCTTGATCATGTTCGCCAACAAACTGCGCGACAACCCCCACCGCGACTTGCCTGTCCGGTCCCGTTGCGTCGTCGTGGTCAACAACTTGCCCTCGTTCACCGCCACCGTCACCGGCGCCGGCACCGTCCACGAGAGTTTGCCCTTTGGCCCCTCAATATGAACGGTCTGTTCCTTTACTTCCACCTTGGTATTCGGCGGAATCTCAATCGGTTTTTTGCCAATCCGTGACATAACTCACCAGACGTACGCCAACACTTCGCCACCCACGTTCGCTTTGCTCGCCTCGTGACCGGTCATCACCCCGCGGGAGGTGGTGACAATCGAAATCCCCATCCCGCCCAACACGCGCGGCATCTTTTTCGCCGCCACGTACTTGCGCAACCCCGGCCGGCTCACCCGACGGATGCCGGTCAGGGCGCATTCTTTGCCCACGATTTTCAGTTGGATCTTCAACACGGCCCGGCCGGCCGAGTCCTTCTGCTGGTAAAAATCCGCAAGGTAGCCCTCGCGCTTGAGCACGGCACAAATCTGCGCCTTCAACACCGACGCCGGCACCTCCACATCGGGCTTAAGCGCCCGATACCCGTTGCGGATCACCGTCAACAAGTCGCCAATCGGATCAGTCACGTTCATCGTCTTACCAACTCGCCTTCACCACGCCGGGGATCTTTCCCTGGCTGGCCAATTCCCGAAAACAAATCCGGCAAATCTGAAACCGGCGGATGTACGCCCGCCGCCGCCCGCAGTTCTTGCACCGGTTGTATTTCCGCGCCGCGAACTTGACCGGCCGCTGCGCTTTGATTTCCCACGTTAGTTTCGCCATAGCCTGACGCCCTCTAGCTGCTGAAGGGCATCCCCAGCAGCTTCAACAACTCCTTGGCCTCCTCGTTCGTGTTCGCCGAAGTGACAATCGTCACATCCATGCCCAAATTGTGTTTGATCTTGTCCAACTCAATTTCGGGAAAGATCGTCTGGTCGCGCACGCCCATCGTAAAACTGCCGCGACCATCGAACCCCCGCGGATTCACCCCGCGAAAGTCCCGAATGCGCGGCAACGCCGCGTTGAAAAACCGCTCGAGAAACTCGTACATCCGCCGTCCGCGCAATGTCACCTTGCACCCCACCGGCATGCCCTTGCGTACCTTGAAATTCGCGATGCTTTTCTTCGCGTACGTCACCACCGGCCACTGTCCGGTGATCGTGGCCAACTCCTGTTGAGCCTCCGCCAGTACTTCCTTTTCGTGTGCGGAGTTGATCCCCATGTTGAGCACGACCTTCTCGACCTTCGGCACCTGCATCCGGTTGGTGTACCGGCCGCTCTTCAACAACTGTGCCACCACCTCGTTCTTATACATTTCGTAAAGCTGACTCATACGATTCCTGATTAGACCGGCGTAACCGCGCCGCCCGCCCGCCGTTTCCTGCGCGCCTCGTACCGCTCCTGGGGCATCACCTTCGAGGCCGCCAGCGGCGCCTCTTTGGAAATAATCCCGCCCTGTGGCCGGTCCTGCGATTTCCGCAATGCTTTCCGCACCAAGTTGACCCCTTCGACCAACACCCGGCCCTGTTGGGGATACGTGGCCAACACCTTGCCGACTTTGCCCTTGTCCTCCCCGGACAAGACCACCACCAGGTCGTTCTTTTTCACATGGAGCGCGTTCATCGTTACAATACCTCAGGCGCCAGCGAAATGATCTTCGTGAAATTTTTCTCGCGCAACTCGCGCGCCACCGGCCCAAAAATGCGGGTACCACGCGGATTCAATTGCGCGTCAATGATCACCACCGCGTTGTTGTCGAACCGCAAATACGAACCATCCGGCCGTCGCAACGACGATTTCGTCCGTACCACCACAGCATTGACCACTTCGCCCTTTTTCACCGTGCCGTCGGGCGCCGCTTCCTTGACGTGCGCCTTGATGATATCGCCCACGCGCGCATAGCGTTTTTGGTGGCCCAACACCCCGATCGCCCAAGCCACCCGCGCGCCGGTGTTGTCCGCCACATCCAAATGAGTTCGAATCTGAATCATACCGCCACCTTCTCGGGACTGGCTGCCTTCTCAACCACGGCCGCTAAGCGCCACCGTTTCAATTTGCTCAGTGGCCGTGACTCAACAATGCACACACGATCGCCCAAGCCCGCCACTTGGTTTTCGTCATGCGCGTAGAACTTCTTGTATTTTGTGATCACTTTCTCATAGCGCGGATGCCGGCCCCGGCGGCTGACCCGTACCACGATGGTCTTGGCCATCTTGTTGCTGACCACTTCGCCCACCAGTTTCCGCTGACGTGTCTCAGTTTTTGGTTGATCGGTCATGTTGGAGAATCCCACTCCCAGTTCCTAGGCCGCGGTGGCCGCGTGCAATTCCCGTTCCCGCAAAATCGTTTGCAGTCGCGCAATGTCGCGTCGCACTTCCCGCATCCGGCTGGGCCGTTCCAGCCGCGCGGTCTGTTGCTGCAGTCGCAGGTTGAACAATTCCTGCCGAAGGTCGCGCAGTTTGGCCTGCGCCTCGGCGTCTGTCAACTCACGAATTTCTTTTGCATCCATGACTGTCACTCACTTTCGCTTCACAAACCGGGTTGGAATCGGCAACTTCGCCGCCGCCAGCCGAAACGATTCCCGGGCCAACGGCTCAGTCACCCCGCCCAATTCAAACAACACATTGCCGGGCCGCACCCGAGCCACCCACGTCGCCGGCGGTCCCTTGCCCTTACCCATCCGCGTCTCCGGCGGTCTGGCGGTGACCGGTAAATCCGGAAAGATCCGAATCCAAAGTTTCCCGCGCCGTTTCATGTGGCGCGCCAGCGCCACGCGGCAAGCCTCAATCTGCGTCGTGGTAATCCACGCCCGATCCAGCGCCTGCAATCCAAATTCGCCAAACGCCACCGTCGCGCCACGCCACGCAGTCCCCGCACGGCTTCCGCGCTGCGCTTTGCGATGCTTCACTCTTTTGGGCATCAAGGGCATGACTCAACATCCTTCCTAGGCCGCGGCCCCGCTGGCGCGCGCGGGGCCGACCGTCGTCGCCGTGGGGTTGACTTGCTTCAGCGACCGTTCACCTTTGCCGATCCAGACCTTCACGCCGATTTTACCGTACACCGTATTCGCCTCGGCAAACCCGTAATCAATGTCCGCACGCAACGTGTGCAGCGGAATTTTGCCTTCCCGATACTTCTCGCGCCGCGCCAATTCCGCGCCGCCGAGCCGGCCACCGCACAGCACCTTGATCCCCTGCGCGCCCATCTGCATCGCCGTCTGCACCGCCCGCTTCATCGCCCGGCGGAAACTCACCCGCCGCTCCAATTGCAGCGCGATGTTCTCGGCCACCAACTGCGCGTCGGTCTCCGGCTGTTTCACCTCGACAATGTCCACGTAAATCTCTTTGCCGGTTAGCTTCGCCAGGTCTTCCTTCAACTTGTCAATCTCGGCGCCTTTGCGCCCGATGACGATCCCGGGCCGCGCCGTATGAATCGTGATGCGCGCCCGGTTGGCATAACGCTCAATGCCGATCTTCGGCACCGCAGCGGTCTCCATCCGCTTCTTCACCAACTCGCGGATTTTGATGTCCTCGAGCAACAGTGGCGCGAACTCTTTCTTGTCCGCATACCACTTCGACAGCCAGTCCTTGGTGACTGTCACCCGCAACCCGATCGGATTTACTTTTTGACCCATAATCTATTTTCCGTCCGTCACCACGATCCGAATGTGGCTCATCCGTTTGACGATTGGCCCCGCGCTGCCGCGCGCCTTGGGCTGCCATCGTTTCAACCGCGGACCCTCATTGGCTACCGCTTCGCGGACGCGCAATGCGCCCGCATCCAGCTTCGCGTTGTTCGTCGCGTTGGCAATCGCCGACTTCAATGTCTCTTCCACCAGCCGCGCCGACTTCCGCGGCAGCGCCCGCAAGATTTCCAGCGCCCGTGCTGCCGGTAACCCCTGAATCAACCGGGTCACCTGCCCCACTTTCGCCGGGCTCATCCGCGAATATTTTGTTGTCGCTCTGACTTCCATAAACTCCAAATCGCTTTGTTTAACTACGCGCCACTTGAGCGGTGTCCCCCGCCGCAAGTGTGACGCCCGGTTCCACCTGCTCAATCACCGCGCCGCATACCGTCCGACGCACTTCCACCACGCGGACGCGTCCCACGATTCGGTCGCCACGGCGGACCACCAGCGGCATCCCCACTCGCACCCCCGTTGACCGACCGATATTCAACACCACGAACTGCAGCACTCCGTCCACCGCCACCACCCGCGCCGCCTCCAACTGTCCCGGCGCGCCCACGTCCGCCGCCACACCCGCCGTCGGGGACCAGAACCACCCCGCGCCGCCGATCAGCATCCAGCCCAGCACCCGCCAACCGATGCCCCCGTGCCACATGGCTACTTGGCCGTGACCTTCTCGGTAGCCGCGCCGTGGGCGCGGAATGTCCGCGTCGCTGCGAATTCGCCAAGCCGATGCCCCACCATGTTCTCGGTGACAAACACAGGCAGATGCTGCTTGCCATTGTGCACCAGAAACGTAAACCCCACAAATTCCGGGATGATGACCGACCGGCGCGACCAGGTCTTGATCGGCTTCTTGTCGGACGGATTCATCGCCTCCACCTTTTTCAACAGGTGGCCATCCACGAACGGACCTTTTTTCAGTGAACGTCCCATTTATTTTTTCCTTCGGTGCAAAATGAATGCATTCGAGTATTTCTTGCGCTTACGGGTATTGCCGCCTTTCGCAATCTTGCCCCATGGCGACACCGGGTGGTGCCAGCCGCCACCGCCCTTGCTCTTGCCCTGGCCTCCGCCCATCGGGTGATCCACCGGGTTGCGCGCCATGCCGCGCGTAATGCCGCGGATGCCCAACCAGCGGCTGCGCCCCGCTTTGCCAAGTGAGACGTTCATATGATCGGGGTTGCCCAGTTGACCAATGGTCGCGTAGCAGTCCCGATGCACCAACCGCAGTTCGCCCGACGGCAACTTCACCGTTACGTAATCGCCTTCCGCCGCCATGATCGTCGCGGCCAACCCGGCGCTACGGCAGAGCTGACCGCCCTTGCCCTTGTGCAATTCAATATTGTGAATCGGCAACCCCGGCAAGATCCGCTTCAGTGGCAGCGCGTGGCCCACCGCCAAATCCGCCTCAGGGCCGCTCATCACCTTCGCTCCAACCGCCAAGCCTTGGGGGGCGAGGATGTACCGCTTCTCGCCGTCCTGATACTTCACCAGCGCAATGCGGGCCGAGCGGTTCGGATCGTACTCGATCCCCTCGACGATGCCAGGCACACCATGCTTGTCGCGCTTGAAATCAATGAGCCGGTACCGTTGTTTGTGCCCGCCGCCGATGCCCCGCGCCGTTGTCCGGCCGTACATGTTCCGGCCGCCGGTCTTGCGTTTGGTGACGGTGAGTTTGCGTTCCGGCCGATGCTTGGTGATCTCGGCAAAGTCCGACAACTGCGTCCATCGCAGCGACGGGGTTAATGGTCTGAAAGTTTTGAGTCCCATGACGAATTACGCGACTTCGATCTTGTCGCCCTCCTTGAGGGTCACGATCGCCTTTTTCCACGCCGGCGTGCGCCCGTATTGCCGCGTGCGTTCCCGGCGCGCCTTGCCGCGCACGTGTTGCGTGTTGACCCGCAGCACCTTCACCTTAAACAGTTGTTGAACCGCGTGCTTGATGTCCAGCTTATTCGCCTGTTTGTCCACTACCACCTGGTACTGGTTGTGCTGGGCAGCCAGCGCGGCCCCCTTCTCGGTTACCCGCAACGTTTTAACGACACGAAAAGGATCTTTCATTGCAACCGCCCCTCCAGCACGGCCAGCGCCGCCCGCGTGGCGACAATCTTGTCGAAGCGCAACAATTCATAGACATTCACTGACGCTGCCGGCGCGACCGCCACCGTTGCCAGATTGCGACTGGCTCGTTTCAAATGGTCATTCAATCGGTCGGTCACCACCAATGTTGTCTTTGCCGTCGGGGCCAGCTTGGCGACAATCCCCGCAAAGTCTTTCGTTTTGTGACTCGTCAACACCAACTCGTCCACGACCACTACGTCCCCGCCCAGCAGGCGTTCACTGAGCGCCTTGCGGAACGCCAGACTCTTGACCTTTTTGTTCAACTGAATCGAATAATTCCGCGGCTGGGGACCGAACACGACCGCGCCGCCGCGCCACAAAGGTGATTGGAACGATCCGGCGCGCGCCCGGCCCGTCCCCTTTTGTCTCCACGGCTTCTTACCGCTCCCGGCAACCTCGCCCATCTGTTTGGTCTTGGCGCTGCCCGATCGTTGGTTGGCCCGGTAGGCGACCACGGCATCATGCACCGCTTGCGTGCCCTTGCCGTTCCGGATGAGCAGCGTGTCGGCAATTTCAACCTCACCGGCTGCCGCTCCTGTAATGTTGACCACTGGCAATTTCATAGTTCTACGCCTTTGTCGGCTTCTTCTTGGCGGACCGCACCACAAGTACCGCTCCCCGCGGCCCCGGCAACGCGCCCTCGATCAAGATCACGTGATCGGCTTCTCGCACTTGGACCACCCGCAGGTTCTGCGTGGTCACTCGTCGTTGCCCCATGTGGCCCGGCATACGTTGCCCACGGAACACGCGGCCCGGCGTCAACCGTTCGCCAATCGCACCCGTCCGCCGTTTCCACCCTTTGTTGCCGTGGGTCATCGGGCCACCGGCAAACTTGTGCCGGCGCACCACGCCTTGAAACCCCTTGCCCTTGGTAAACCCGATCACATCCACGTACTGACCAGGCTGGAACACTTTCACCGTGACCTGATCACCCACGTTCAGAGCGAGAGTCCCATCGTGACGGAATTCGTGCAGCGTTTGCGCGGGCGCGACCTGGGCCTTCCGGCAGTGCCCGATCAGAGCTTTCGTGGCGTGTTTCGGTTTGCGCTCGCCGAACCCAAGTTGATACGCCTCGTAGCCATCGGTCTGCACCGTCTTTTTCTGCAACACCGTGCACGGACCGGCTTGCACCACGGTCACGCCGACACAATTGCCTTGCGCGTCGAAGACCTGCGTCATTCCTAGTTTCTTGCCGAGCAGTTCCATAGCTGTTTAGATCTTGATGGTGATGTCCACGCCCGCAGGCAGGTTCAGTTTCTTCAGTTCGTCCACCGTCTTGGCGGTCGGATCAATGATGTCCAACAACCGCTTGTGCGTCCGCATCTCGAATTGTTCCATGGACTTCTTGTCGGCATGCGGCGAGCGGTTGACCGAGTGCC
>CALBCO010000047.1 GCA_937927265.1 uncultured Verrucomicrobiae bacterium
AGCGAACGCACTCGTGGATGAATCGGTTTCGTCGCATTCTGATTCGATGGGAGAAGAAGGCGGACAACTACTTGGCGCTGCTTCACTTCTGTTGCGGCATCATCACATACCGCTGTGCGGAGGTTTGGGGATAGGCTCTAAAGCCGGAAAGAGGGCCAGCAGCACGTTCTATAGCGATAAGATCGCGTCCTCCATCTGCGCCCACTCCAGTCCAGTGAATCTCCAGGCCATCACGAATTAGCAGTTCGCGTGTTAGTTGCTCAAACGCAATTCCGTCTCGGGGAGCTCAGTGAAATCAAGCATTGAAACTACATTCCGCTCTTCTTCTCAATCTTTGCCCACGTATCCTTCAACGTGATCGTCCGGTTGAAGATGAGCCTGCCGGAACTGCTGTCCGTATCCATGGCAAAGTAGCCCAAGCGTTCGAATTGATACCGTGCGTCCGCACTGGCTGTCTTCAAATCGGGTTCAACTTTGCAAGTCACAACTTCCAGCGAATTCTGGTTGATGTTGGCCATGAACCCGGAGCGGACGGCTGGGCCAGCCGTCCCTACCTCGTAAACATCTTCAGGATCGGCCTTCGTAAAAAGGCGGTCGTAGAGACGGCATTCGGCATCAATCGCATGTTTGGCGGAAACCCAGTGGATTGTGCCTTTGATCTTGCGACCGGAGGTTTCGCCACCAGTCTTGCTCGTGAGATCGGCGGTGCAGCGGAGCTCGACCACTTTGCCGTCTGCGTCCTTGATGACTTCGTCGCACTTGATGATGTAGGCGTATTTCAAGCGAACTTCGCCACCCGGCTTCAGACGGAAGAATTTGGGCGGCGGTGTTTCCATGAAGTCGTCTTGTTCGATGTAGAGTTCCCGGCTGAATGGGATTTTGCGGGTGCCGGCGGTTGGGTCTTCGGGGTTGTTGATGGCATCGAGTTCTTCATAATGGTCGGCCGGCAGGTTGGTGATGACAACTTTGAGGGGGCGCAGGACGGCGAGGCGGCGAAGGGCTCGTTTGTTGAGATCTTCGCGGATGCAGTGTTCGAAGACGGCGATGTCGGTGACGCTGTTGTATTTGGTGACGCCGATGTTGTAGGCGAATTGGCGGACGGCGCTGGCGGGGATGCCCCTGCGGCGCAGGCCACTGATGGTCGGCAGTCGCGGATCGTCCCAACCGGCTACGATCTTTTCGTTGACGAGTTGGATGAGTTTGCGTTTGGAGACGATGGTGTAGGTGGGGATGAGTTTGGCGAATTCGTACTGGTGCGGGCGCGGACGGGGGAGATCGAGTGCGTTGAGGATCCAGTCGTAGAGCGGACGGTGGACTTCAAATTCGAGGGTGCAGATGCTGTGGGTAATACCTTCGATGTAGTCGCTGAGGCAATGGGCGAAGTCATAGAGAGGGTAGATGCACCACTTATTGCCGGTGTGGTGGTGTTCGGCGTGGCGGATACGATAGAGGAGCGGGTCGCGCAACCAAACGTTCGGTGACGACATGTCAATTTTGGCGCGGAGGGTCCGGGCGCCGTCAGGGAACTCACCGGCTTTCATCCGCGCAAACAGTTCGAGGTTTTCCTCGATGGAACGGTCACGGTATTTGCTTGGTTCACCAGGCCGGTCGGGAGCGCCACGCATCCGGTCCACTTCCTCTGGGGTATGGTCGCAGACGTAAGCTTTGCCTTTTTTGATGAGTTGGACGGCGTATTCGTAGAGCGCTTCGAAGTAGTCGGAAGCGTAAAAGGGTTCAAGATGGGCGGTTGGTGATTGGTGATCGGTGAGTGGAGCGGATGGCAGGTAGAAGTCGCCGTCTTTCTTCCCCGGCAGTGTGCCGCGGGGTTTGAGACCGAGGCAGTGATCGGCCCAGCCTTCGATCAACCATTTCACATCGGTGATGATGGATTCGACGTATTCGGCTTCTTCCTTGGTCGGGTTGGTGTCGTCGAAACGAAGATTGCAAATGCCACCAAACTCGCGGGCGATGCCGAAGTTCAGGCAGATGCTTTTGGCGTGGCCGATGTGGAGGTAGCCGTTCGGTTCAGGGGGGAACCGGGTAACCGGGTATTTGTACTTACCAGCGGCGAGGTCGGCTTTGACAATGTCGCGGATGAAATCGGATGGGGCAGAGGTATCGCTCATGGTGGGGGGCGCCGACCTGCAGACAGGCCGCCCTACCCCCGGCCCGGTAGGGCGCGCTGTCGCAGCGCGCCGTGGTTTATTTACTCCGTCGTCAGTTGCTTGAGCTGCTGCTCGCGTGCCGCCAAATCAGCGAATCGGTTGGGGTCAGCCATGCCGGTGTCGAGCCGCGATTTGCGTGTGGCGTAATCGCCGCGTTCGTCTTTGAGGATGATCCACGGATCGGCGGTCTCCTGTTTGGTGGCGACGATCTTGGCGGTCAATTCCTCATTGACCATGCTCGCATGCGAGCCAAACGTGCTCGGAAAAACTGGCGCTTTGTCTTTTCCGCCTTTTTTGTCTTTATCGTCTTTCGCTTTCGGTCGTGCGTGCGTAATGCCTTTGGGTGCTTCAGCCATAACTTGTTCCTTCGTTGGTTTAGTGGGCGCGACTCTAGCCGCTGGATAGAAGTGCAGCAATTGTCATTTTTGGATGTGAGGCAGGTCTGATGGGCAGGGGCCTTGCCGGGGCAGAGCTGTTTTCTTGAAGGGATAAGCGCGGGTTTGAGCGCATGCTGACAAGATTTGGGTATGCGCAGCCCTCCGGTGCTCGGGAACTCCAAAAACTCCGACAACCGGTTCTCAGTTTTTTGCTTTGGCGTAGGAGCCGATTTCCAGCCCCCGCATCATAAAGTCCATAAGCGCCTGCCACGAGGGGAACCAGATGTAGCAGGTCAGGGCGCGAATATGCTCAAAAAAGGTCCGCCGCGTGGGCAAGGTGGATCGGATGAGCCGGTAGGCCTCGTCGCAGAAGCTCAGGAAGGCGTGGAAAAGGAATGCCAGAATGTTGAGGCTCACCAACATCGAGGCGAGATGTTCTTTGCCATGGCCGAAGTTGTGCTCAAGGTTGTAACCGCGATTCTTGAGCACGTTGTTGTTTTCGTTCTCAATCTTCCAGCGGGCGCGACCCCCGGCCACGATGCCTGCAACGTTGTCCCCGGTGATGGGGAAGTCGGTGACAAAGCTGTTGTGGTAAATCTGCCTGCCTTTGGCCGTGACGGTCACTTCACTCCAGTTGACTTTCAGGGCGCCTTCCTCCTCGGTCAGCGGAACCGTGTTGGCGTAACGGCAGGTGTGTTCCTCCCAGTGGTTGCCGTTCTTGACGCGCATCTTGGTGGTGTGGATGTCCTTGCCGGGTTCGAGCAGATCGATCCACTTGGAGAGATCGATGTGGCTCTCGGGCTTGCAGACCAAAATGAAGTGGAAGTTGTGAAGCAGGGCGCGGCGGCAAAAGGGTTGGTGGGCATAGAGATCGTCGCCCAGCAGCGTGTCGTTGCCGGTGTTGTAAAACGCGCCGTTTTTATCCAGCCAGCGTTTGGAGGCGGCAATCTCACAGTCCTGTTTGGCGTGCCCATCCTGCGGCACGATAAATTCCGGGCGCAGCGGGATGGCATAGGGCTTGCCGGGAGCAACGATCACCGGCGTAATGGCGCTGTGGTAATGGGTGCATTCGCCACTTTTGTGATGGATGGACGAACAGTTCTTGCAGTGAATGTGTTCGGATTGCGAAGAAAAATACCATGTGCCGTCCAAGGCGATGTAGCGGGTGTTTTTCACGCCCCGAAAGCTTTCCAAGATGCCCTGTTCATCCAGTGCCCGGTACACCGCGTCATAGACCGGGAAAATGGCTTCCGGCTCGACCGGATCGAGCATGGCACGAATATGATTGGGCGTGGGCACCTTTTCGATGCCGAAGAGCGTCTGGGCATTGCTTTGGCCCTTGTCGATTTCCATGCTCTTCTGGTGGGAGAGAAAGGAGGGCGACTGGGTGAAAAACACCGAAAAAGCACTCAGCCCGATGGTTTCCATGCTGTATTGCGTGTTGCTCCCTTTTCGCTTGTCGGGCAGCCCTGCCAGGCATTCGCGCAACGTGCCGATGAGCTGGTCAAATCGTTTGAGGCTCATGCCGCCAGCCTCCTGCGGAAATCCGCGCTCAACGGGCGCAGAAAAATCTCTTTGATCGGCAGAGCACTGTCGTTGCGCACGTCGTTGCGTCCGCGGCCAACCGTTGCGCCGACATGCACCCAGCCCGCCGCGCGGTAACAGGTGCCAAAAAATCGATCCCGCTCGACAAAGGTTTCCAACGCTTCGACGGGATGGCCGTAGCGCTCGCTCCACCAACCACGGATGCGCCCGCAGACCCGCCCCAGCACATGGCTTGCCAGATGCGGCACACGCACCCAGGGCAAAATCAGGAAGCGGGAGTTGTTGGCCAGCAGTCCCAGATTGCGCTCCCGGGCTTGCGGGCTCCATCCGATGAAATCATCCCGCCGGGCGCTTTTCCATGCCGCCGCGCCAAACAACAAACAGGCCAGCAAGCGATCCCGCGCATCCCAGACCATCAGCTTGAGGTTCTCGCCCACACAACTGCGATAGCCAAGGTAATGATCGCGTTGCAAAAGCAACTTGAACAACTCCAGGTTGCCATTGCCCCGCTTCAAAACCTCGATGCGCAGCGGCCCGAGCCCTTTCAAGGGCTCCTGGATCGGGGCGGTTGGGTGCTCGATTTCCCCCACCGGGGCAAGTCCCCGATGGTTGGGCCGACCGGGTCTGACGCGGGCGGGCAATTCAATGAGCCCCCTGGCTTCCAGCTTGAGCAGCAGCGAGCGGGCGGCCATGTCCTTGATCTGCCCTTTGCCATTGCGCCAATCCCAGTGCTGACACAACTCACGGGAGAGCCGGCTGCGATTCCATGCCCCATTTCGGGCAAGCAAATCGGCGATCATCTGCACATCGGACGGACGGATCAACCGCCCCTGAATGACTTCGTCGCTCATCACGAAGGTCAGTCATAGAGTGGAAAAAATACTGAGACCAGAAAAAAATGAAAAAAATTTCAACCGGCCGACATCCCCGCCTTGCTGCACCCCGCGTTGACCGGAGATTCCAACCCTCCTCGGGCCATAATTACAATTGCTGATAGAAGTGGGTCAAGTGTTGACGCAGGAGGGGTGGTGTGGCATAGACCGCCCCATGCAACTAAGCGAACCCATCTATCGTCAAGGCCCGATCCTTGCCGCCGGCATTCCACTTGGCGGCCTCGGCACCGGCAGTGTTGAACTTCGCGCCGATGGCCGGTTTCATGACTGGGAAATCTTCAACAACTACCAATGGAGCGGCGCGCCTGGTGATGAGCCGCCGGATCTGTGGAGCGAGGATGCGTTTTTTGCGTTGCGTGTCCGCGCAGAGGACCGGTCGCCGCAAGTCCGGTTGCTTTATCAAGACGATCAACGTTCTCACGCTGTCAGCGGTTGGTACGACTACGCGAAAATCTACAATTATCCCTTCCTTTACAACATTGCCGGCTTGACCTACTCCGGCCAATATCCGTTTGCTTGCATCCGTTACGAGGACGATTCGCTGCCGGTCGAATTGGAACTGGAAGCTTTTACGCCCTTCATACCGTATAACGCCAAGGACTCGGCCTTGCCGATGGCTTTCTTCGTGTTCAACGTTCGCAATCGAAGCAACTGGCCCTGCGAGGTGTCGTTGCTCGGCAGTTTCCGCAATTGCGTGGGCTATGATCTCGATCAATTGACACTTCGCCATCAAGTTGTGGACGGCAGTGGTGTCATGATGTCTGCCGAAGATATGGATCCTGCTCGGCGCACAGCCGGCTCAATGATGATTCGGGCTCTTGGCGACGGCGTAAGCGTGTTGCCGGCGTGGACGGATGGGCGCGGGCTGACCGGTTTCCCCAATGCCGCCGCCCCCGGCTTGAGCCAGTTGTTTTATTCATTCCGTGACACCGGCAACCTGACGCGCGACACTGACGACTGGCGGCGCGCCATCGCCAAACGCGCCAGCACGTTGCGCCGCGGCGACCTGCATCAAGACCGCCAGGCCGGTTGGCGGTGGCGCGGCGCGGCTTGCCGCCAAACGCAACTCGCGCCGGACGAACAAACAGAAATGGTCTTTGTATTGAGCTGGTTTTTCCCGAACCACTATCATTACGACAATCCCACCTGCCGTCTCGGCCACATGTATGAAAACTGGTTCACAGATGCCGCAGCGGTCAGTCGGTACGCGGCGGAAAACTTTGCCCGGTTACGTCGCGAGAGCCGGCAGTTTTGCGACGCGCTTTATCAAGGACTCGATCCGTGGTTGGCAGCGTCATTGAACGCCCAACTCACCACGTTCCCGCAGGCGTTTTGGTGGACAAAGGACGGCGAGTTCACCGCGTGGGAAGGCATGGCCTGTTGTATGACGATCCCGAACGCGCACACCGTCTGGTCATCATTTCAACCGCTGCTGTTTTTCCCGGAGTTGTACACCGCGATGAAACGCCGCGCGGCGGCGTTCAGCCGGGAAGAAACGCATCCACCATTTCTCGAAGCCGAACACCTACGGCGGTGCGCCATAGATCAATCAGCTCAAGCCGACCTCGGCGGTTGGTACAAAGCGCGCTGGGAACAACTCGGTTACCGCCCTGAAGATTTTGCCAGTACGTCGTCAGGCCGAAAGCGTGGCACTTTTTTGTTGCTCGGCTCCGCCGTGGAATTGCTCCGCGACTATCAATGGACGGGCGACCGGGCGTTGCTGGAAGAAGTCTGGCCGTTGGTGCGTGAGAGCATCCAGCAGCAGATGGAAGCCGACCGCAATGGCGACGGTCTGCCGGACGGCGCTATCGCCTATCTGACCTACGACCACTGGTTCCCGCCGGCGACGAATTGTTATAGTGGCACCATGTGGCTGGCCGAATTGCGCGCCGCCGCGCATCTGGCACGCCTCCTCAACGACACGGCGCTGGCCAACCAGTGTGAGAGCGTCTTGCGGACCGGTGCCGCCACGTTCGAGCGCCTGTTCTGGAACGGCAAGTATTACAGTTTTTGCCATGACGAACGGCTGAAGCGTCGCGATGATGGGTGTCTGGCGGATCAAGTGAGCGGGCATTTGTATTTGCGGTTGTGCGGACTGGCTTCGGTGCATGATCCCGACCGCGTACGGTCGGCATTGCAGGCGGTAGCACGGTACAACGCGGTGCCCGAACACGGCTTGCTCAACGGAGCTGATCCGCGGGGCCGGTCCGATTGGCGATATTTTGCCCGGTACTCCGCGCGCGGCGACGATGAGGCATTATCCGGTCAATGGGTCACGCCCTGGACGGGCACGGAGTATTACGTGGCGGCGACAATGATTGCCGAGGGGTTGGTGGACGAGGGTTTGGCGGTGGCGCGGGCCGTTTATGACCGGCATGTGGCGGCGGGGATGCTCTACAACCACATGGAATGTGGGGAACATTATTTTCGGGCGCTGGCGGCCTGGGCCTTGTTACCGGCCTTGCAGGGGTTGGAATTTGACGCAGTGGCCGGTCGTTTGCGTCTCGCGCCGCGCGTGCCGGATTCGTTGCTGCTGTTGCCGGGCGCGTATGGCCGGCTGACACAGCAGCGGACGGCTGTTGAGCAAACAACGCAGGTCACCATCACGGCCGGGCAACTGACCCTACGCGAGTTGGTGGTTGCGATTCCTCGTGGTGTCACCGTTCAAAGCGTCTCGACTCCGCAATGGCGTGTGGCCGACGGACAGGTGGTGGCGTCGTTCTCGGTGCCGCTCGCGCTCAGTGCGGGGCAACGTTTGACGCTCCGTGTCGCGTGGTGACTTACGGTTAAAAAGAATGGTGGGGCTGGCGCGGGCGGTTATACTGCGGCCCGATGGTGATGGAGTCTGGGAAACTGGTGCCCGCCGGGCGGCGGTGGTTGTTGCCGTCGCTGACCCACTGGGTCTGGCTGGTGCTGTTGCTGGTGCTGTTGCTGGTGCTGTTGTCGCCGTGGTGGCGGTCGGCGATGGTCAACAGCGATGGCGATCCATGTTTTCACTGGCGAGTTGGCGCGTGGATGCTGGAGCACCGGGAGATTCTCCGGCAGGACGTGTTTTCCCATACGCGGTTTGGCGCGCCGATTATTTCCAAAGAATGGCTGGCGGAAGTGATTTTCGCGGCCGCTGGCGCGTGGTGGGGTCTTTACGGGTTGGTGGTGGTGGCGGCGATGGTGATTGCCACGACGTTTGCGTGGTTGCACCGGCAACTGTTGCGGGCCGGCAACGATCCGCTGGTGGCGACTGGACTGGTGTTGCTGGCGGCGTGGGCGTCGTCGGGGCACTGGTTGGCGCGGCCGCATGTGTTTTCGTTTTTGCTGGTGGTGTTGTGGCATGGGGAACTGCTGCGGTTTGAGCGCACCGGCGCGGCGGGCCGGTTGGCGGTGATGTTGCCGGGCTTGATGGTGTTGTGGGTGAACTTGCACGGGGCGTTTTTGGCGGGGTTGTTGATTCTTGGCGCGTATGCGCTGGGGGCGTGGCGGGACTGGCGCAAGGGTCGGGTGCTGGTCGCGGTGTTATTGTTGTGCGGGTTGGCGTCGTTGCTGAATCCGAGCGGGACCGGCTGCATGGGCACAATCTCGATTTTCTTCAGTCCAAATTCCTGACGGGTTGGCTGCGTGAATATCAAAGCGCACATTTCCAGTCGCTCGGTGCGCGTGCGTTTTGGGCTTGGTTGGGTTTGTTGTTCGTGACGCTGGTTTGGCATCGGCCGCGGTGGACGGCGGGGGCGGGGTTGTTGGTGTTGGTGTGGACGTATTTCGCGCTGTATTCGGTGCGGAACATTCCGTTGTTGGTGTTGGTGACGGCGCCGCTGTTGGCACCGGTCTGGTCCAGTTGGCTGCGGGCGCGGTGGCCGGTGCTGGCGGCGCGGGTCGCCGGGGCGGCGACGGTGGGGCGGGGGTGGCCGCTGGTGGGGGCGGTGGTCGTCATGGCCTTTGTGTGCGTGCCGCGACCGGTGCGGTTGCAGCCGGAGTTCTGGCCGGTCGCGGCGGTGGAGTACGTCAAGAGCCACCCGGCGGAGTTTGGCGGCAACTTGTTCAATCAATACGCATGGGGCGGTTATCTGCTGGCGGAGCTGCCCGAACACAAGGTGTTCGTGGATGGCCGGACGGATTTTTACGGCGAGCCGTTGGTGCGGGAGTTTTGGGCGGTGACCGAGTTGGCGACGAACTGGCTGGCGGTGTTGGAAAAGTACGACGTGCAATGGTCGCTGATGCCGACGGATCACCGGCTGAACGAGGCGTTGGCGTTAGCCGGTTGGGAATGCGCGCACACCGACCCGGTGGCGACGATTTACCGGAGGCAGCGATGAACCCGCGGTGGTTTGCGGTGATCTTCGTGGCGGTGGCCGGCGGGTTGGCCGCGCATCGGATTTATGATCCGGATTTCTGGCTGCATCTGGCGGCCGGTCAATTTCTGTGGGAAACCGGCGCGGTGCCGGCGCGGAATCTGTTTTCGTTCACGCACCCGGAGCATCCTTGGGTGAATGTGTATTGGTTGTATCAACTGCTGGTAGCCGGCGCGTGGCGGTGGGGGCAGGAACCGGCGGCGGTAGCGGTGAAGGTGGCCGGGGTGGCCGGGCTGGCGGCGGTGGTGATGTTGGGCTACCGGGACCGGCGCGAGCCTGTGGGGTTGTTCACGGCGAGCGCGCTGGTGTTGGGCTGGCTGGTGATGTTGCCGCGACTGACGGATCGGCCGGAGGTGTTTTCGTTTTTGTGTCTGGCGGCGATGATTAGTCTGGGGCGCGCGGGCCGGTGGGGTTGGTGCGTGGGGGTGCAGGTGGTGTGGGCCAACGTGCAGGGCTATTTCGTGTGGGGACCGATTGTGTTGTTGCTGGCGGCAGCGGGCGGGCGGGCGCCGTGGCGGTGGGCGGCGGCAGTGACGGCAGCGAGTCTGGCGTCGCCGTTCGGGTGGCGCAACTGGCAGTTGGTGGCCGATTTTGGGCAAACAATGCGGACATTTGGCGCGCAGATTCAGGAACTGGCCAGTCCGTTTCATCCGTTGGTGTGGGCGCAGAGCGGGTCGAGTTGGTTGTTCATGGTGTGGGTAACGGCAGTCGGACTGGCGCTGCGCGCTGGCTGGACGCGGGTGGGCCGGTGGGAGTGGATGCTGGCGGCGGCGGGGTTGGTGCCGTCGTTTTTCGCCCAACGAGCAGCGCCGGTGTTTGTGCTGTGTGCGTGGCCAGCCGTGTTGGCCGGCGTGCGGGCGGTGGAGCGGCCCGGCTCGCGGTGGGCGTGGCTGGCGGTGGCCTTGGTGCCGGTGGCGGCGGGAGTCGCGCCCCGGCCGGTCGCGACGGAACGGCCGGCGGCGGCGGTGGCGTTTTTGCCGGCGGGGGCGCGGGTGTTGAATGTGGATTTTCACACGGGCGGTTATGTGCTGGCGGCGCGCAACCGGCAGGTGCCGGTGTTCATTGATGGGCGGTTGGAGGCGTATCCGCCGGAGTTCATCCGCCGGTATTTCGACGCGCAGACGGACCCGGGGGCGGTGGGGGCGTTGGCAGCGGAGTTCGGGGCGACGCACGTGCTGGTCGTGAAAGACCGTGCCGCGACGCGGGCGTTGTGCGCGAGGTTGGCCGGCAGCCCGCAGTGGGAGCGAGTGTTTGCCGATGCCGCGGCGGAGGTGTTTGTGCGGCGATGAAAACGTGGCGGCCATCCCTCGGGGCCATCGTGTGGGTGTTGTTTTTTCTCGGCTTGAGTTGGTCGGATTGGCGGCTGGTGATGATCAATGCCGATGGCGACCCGGCGTTGCACTGGCGGATCGGGAACTGGATGCTGGAGCGGCGACAGGTGATCCGCGCCGAGCAGTTTTCACACACTCGGCTGGGCGCGCCGCTGATTTCCAAGGAGTGGCTGAGCGAGATCATCTATGCGACGGCGGGCAACAGGCTCGGGTGGCAAGGATTTGTGTTGCTGGCGGCGGCGTTGGTGGCGACAACGTTGTGGTTGTTGTATCGGCAGTTGCGGGCCCAGGGAGTCGCGGCGTTGGTGGCGACCGGGTTGGTGATGGTTGCGGCGTTGGCCTGTTCGCATCATTGGCTGGCCCGGCCGCATTTGGTGACGCATTTGTTGACGGTCGGGTTTGTCTGGCTGTTGCGCGCGGGGCGGTATCGTTGGTTGCCGGTCCTCATGGTGGCGTGGGTCAATCTGCACGGCGCGTTTTTCACCGGGTTCGTTCTGTTGGGTTGTTATGTAGTCGGCAGTCTGTGGGGGTGGGAGTGGCGGCGGGCGGCTGTACTGGGCGGGTGGCTGGCGGTTGTGGTCGTTGTTTCGCTGCTGAATCCGAACACGTGGCGGTTGCATGCGCAGATTGTGGAGTTTTTGCGGACGCCCTTGTTGGCCGGGCTGGCCAACGAGTTCGCGTCGCCGAATTTTCATTCAGCCGGGATGCGCGGGTTTGTGGTGGTGTTGCTGCTGTTGGGGGTGATGTTGCTGTGGGTGCGGCCGCGGCTGACGCCGGTGGAGGTGACGTTGCTGGCGGTGTGGGGCGTGCTGGCGTTGCGACAGGTGCGCCATGTGCCGGTGTTCACGCTGGTGGCGGTGCCGATTTTGGCGGCGCACTGGCAGACATGGTTGGCCGGGCGGGATTGGCCGCGGTATCGGGCGTGGGTGGCCAAGTTGGAGCAGATGGACAGCGGCGCGGCGGGCGGCTGGGCGGTGGCGGTGGCAGTCGCCCTCGCCATTGGTTGGGCGCCGCGGGCGGACACGCACATCATGCCGGAGCGGTTTCCCGTGACGGCGGTCGAGTTTTTGCGGGCGCACCCGGCGGCGGTGTCGGGGGAGATGTTCAATGACTACGGCTGGGGCGGTTACTTGATGCTGGCGTTGCCGGAGCGGCGGGTGTTTGTGGATGGGCGCAATGATTTTTACGGTGCGGCATTGATTGAGGAGTTCCGCCGGGTGGACGCTGTTGCGCCCGGTTGGGAAGAGGTGTTGGCGAAGTACAAGGTTGGTTGGACCATCCTGCCAGTGAATCATCCACTGAATCAACTGTTGGCCGAGCGACCGGATTGGCCCGTGGTGTATGCCGACGCGGTTGCCGTCGTCCGCGTGCGCGTCACCGAACCGCATCGGGGTCAATCTGGTACTTCCTGAGTTTGGCGTAGAGGGTGGTACGGCTGATTTCGAGTGTTGCGGCGGTGCGTTTGATGTTGCCGTCGTGCTGGCGGAGGGCGTTGATGAGAATCTGGCGTTCGGGTTCGCCCAGTTGATCGGCCAGAGAGTTGGCGGCGCTGGCCTCGGTGTTTTCCGCGATGCGTTGAGGCAGGTCGCAGACATCGAGGACGCTCGACTTGGCGAGGACGACGGCCTGCAAGATCACATTTTCGAGTTCGCGGACGTTGCCGGGCCAGCGGTAGTTGGTTAAGGCGCGGATCGCAGCTTCGGTGAAGCCGCGGACATCTTTGTGATTCTGCCGCGCAAACTTGTGGAGGAACTCGCTGGCTAACAAGCCAATGTCGTCGCCGCGTTCCCGCAGCGGCGGGACTTGAATCTGGACGACGTTCAGCCGGTGGAACAAGTCTTCACGGAACAGACCATCTGCCACGCATTGTTCGAGCGGACGGTTG
>CALBCO010000048.1 GCA_937927265.1 uncultured Verrucomicrobiae bacterium
TGCCGGTGGGAGTTGTTTGTGGCGGTCTGGAACCCTGAGTCGCCAGCGGCTGACTGTCCCCACAGCCAGCCCCGCCCTTGTTCCATCGGTTACCCGTCGCCACATTCTACCACCCCCCTACAAAACTTGCAGTGCGCCCCCAACCGCTGAGCCTGCCCCGATTTGATGGACACCTGGGTGGAGGTGCGTTACCAACAGGAGTGATTATGCCCACCATCAAATCCTCTCCCCCTCCCGCCCTCATGGGGGCGGCGGCCGCCCCACGGCCACCCAAACGCTACGACGAAGCCTTCCAACGCCAAGCCGTGGAGAATTGGATTCGCAGCGGTCGGCCCAACACCCAACTCGCCCGCAAGCTCGGGATCCGCGATCCGGCCCTCAAAGACTGGAAACGCCGTTGCGACGGCGACGCCACACCGACCTCTCCAAATCTGGTCGCCGAAAACCGCGCTCCAGCGGTTGCGGGAGCAACGCGACATTCTAAACTGCCGCAGGCCGAGGGGGCATGGGCGGCAAAAAACTCTGGGCATCCTCTCCGAAACACACAAGAGCGTTCCCAACGCATCCAAGCCATGAAATCCGAGCATTCCCTAGCTGCCTGGTGCGCCGCCTTCGACGTGACCCGCTCCAGCCATCGGGCGTGGGCCACCCGCGCGGACTGCTCTACCCGGTGTCCAATACGCCAGCGCCGAGCACCGCGCCGTGCTGGCCGCCGCCGGGATCGAGCCGAGTATGAGCCGGGCTGGCAACCCGTATGACAACGCCGCGATGGAGAGCTTCATGGCGACGTATAAACGTGAATGCGTCGCGCTGGCCCAAGCCGCTGGGGGCTACACGGACCCGGCCCAAGCCAGGCTGGCGTTCTTTGAATACGTGGAGTGCGACCCAACCGCCAACGCTGGCACAGCGCGCTCGTCTACCAAACGCCGCGGGACTTTGAAACCCATGTCAGTAAGACCACAACCCAGGTACTCCACAGGGTGTACAACAAATCGGGGCGATCCCACTGGGAACTCCGCGAACTCGGCGTTCTCGTGACCGCGTTGTAAATGCTTTCCGATGCTTGCCGGGAGGGTTTGCAATCAATTCTTCAACACCGGCCGCTTGCTCCCTGATGTGTCTTGCACCAGTCTCGTGATACTACGGGCCGGTAAGGTCAACGGCAGCCGCACCTCTACCGGACGGACCGGCAGCAACGGGGTAAGTTGTTCAGTGGCGGAGGTGCGGTAAGGGGTGAACTCCGCGGCGCCAACCCGGCCCGATAAATCGGCTGAACGGACCCAGCACATACACTTTGGGGGTGACGACGAATTCTCCGTCGCGCGACCGCAAGAGTGGGGCGGCTTCGCTTTTTCCCATGCGGCAAATAGCCACCCGTAGAAATAGGCACCGACCTCGGTCACGGTGAACAACTCGTGGATCTCTTTGGTGTTGATCAGGCCGCGGTGCAAGTCATCCTCGACCTTGCCTTCGAAAGAAGGCTCGGTCATCCACAACCGCTTGCCGGCGGCGGCCACGTTCGGGAATGGGCGGATATTCTTAAACCCATCCCCATACGTGTGCGCCGAGGCAATAGCTAATGCCGCGTGGCCGACGGGGCGGCGAGGATGGCGTTGAGCCACTGGTCGTCCCAACCGGTCCACTCGGCCGCGGTCAATTGGATCGGCAACCGTCGTTCTCGCACCGCCGGCACGAGATGACAGGTAAAGAACCGGACAAAATCGCGCTACTCCCAAACACAGGATTCCTACGGCTTCTTGCCCGGCTCGTTTTGTGCAGAGAGCACGTCAATCCGCCCCCCCAAACTTCTCGCGCATTCCCGCCACCCAATCCGTCAGATACCGGGCATAATCGTCATAGTGCTCCGGTTTCAGGGGTCCACCGTGTTTGAGTTCGCCGCTGTCCCTCATCCAGGCTGGCGGCGACCATGGAGTTGCCAAAGTCACCGGTTGATGGGCATCCTGCACAGCTTTGATGAAAGCAGCTTAAGCGCGAAGGCGCGGGTCGGTCCAATCGTGTTGTATGGTTTCGGCCGGGAACGCCCCTGGTTCGATGCGCACCCCATGCTTCACCCGCCGAGAATCATTCGAAAAATCACGGGTTGGTTGTGCCACCGGCGTCGGGACGGGACAAGTCCGAAACCCGTTGTTGTAACTTTGGGAAGACTGGCGGCTCTAAGACCGATGTGATGGAGTGCGATGAATTATTAACGTTGCTCAACGACTACGTGGACGGCGAGATCGAACCGGGCCTTTGCGCGGAATTTGAGAAACACATCGCTGGTTGCAATCCGTGTCAGGTCGTTGTGGATAACATTCGCAAGACCATTACGCTCTACAAAGACGGTCAACCGTACGAGTTGCCGGTCGAGTTTCGTCGCCGCTTGCACACCGCGCTGCGGCAACGCTGGAAAGAAACCCATCAGTAGCGGCCAGCCACCACGCTCGATCAGGTGTCCGGTGTTTTGGATTTAAGCCGGTAGGCGCCACGGGCAACACGCTCAACTTCAGGCATTTTGACCACATTGACGCCCACTTGGAGGGGGAAGTTTTTTGGAGTTCGTCTGGTAAACCTGAGGCCAACACTGCATCGGCCGATTCGGCGACGCATTTCAGGCGCTGCGGCCGCCGCCGGCGTGCTGGGAGTCACGGGTTTGGGGAGGACCGTTGCCGGATCCAAACGATTGGGCAGAATGGCCGCAATCTATTTATCGATTGCGGTGATCTTTTCCTGAAGTTGTCGGCGTTGGCCTTGGAGATAAGTGATGGCTTGTTTCGCTTGGTGCGGATGGAAGATGATCCATCAGCGGCAGAGATTGGCGTCCGGCGGCTTGGATCCGCGGGACGGTTGGGCTTGGGGGACGGGTTTGTCCGCTGTGGTTTCCCTCTCCTACTGATTGAATTTCTCGTTGGACATTTTGTGTTTTGGTTCAGGCCGCGACGGTTCGGCCGGCGATCATCACGTTGGTCCCTCCAAAGAGCGCATCGAGCGGATGCCCGTTCTCGGCCAAGCCCCGATACCGCACTTTTCGGTGGCAGAAGCAATTCTTCACAACAGAAACTTCTCGCAGCGGGTGGTTTGTTTTTGGGCGGCAAACTCCGCTGGGGAGAAACCGGGTTGATGGATCACGCCGATGATTGTAGAGAAAACCATCCCGCGCGTCGCCAACAATCAACAAAATCTCAAAATTAAATCCGCGTTTCCCTCGATGTTCTGGCGTTAACCGTCGCCTCGGTTATCCGCCGATCTCGGACATGGCGCGATTGGTGGCGATCTTGTTTTCCGCCAGGCCGTGTCCCCACGGCTTCTGGTGGACGGACTCGCGGATGAGTTTCTTGAGCCGGTCGGCTGTCCAACCGGCTCGGACCGGTTTGCGCAAGTCCACTTCGTTCTCGCGCAATAGACAGAGACGCAGGATGCCGTCGGCCATGAGACGCATCCGATTGCAGCCGGCACAGAACGGATGGCTCACGGAACTGATGAAGCCGACCGTGCCTTTCGCCTTCGGCAGCCGGTACAGACGGGCTTCGCCGTCAAGTTGGCCGTCGTTCTCAGGCACGAGCGGGCCGAGCGTGTTTTCGATGTGCTGACGGATTTCGGTTTCGGTGATGACGTTGGTTTGTTGGAACTGGGCAATGCCGCCGAGGGGCATCATTTCGATGAAACGGACTTGCCATTTGCGGTCGAGCGTGAGGCGGGCGAGGTCGGCCACGTCGCCGTTGTTGTTGTAGCCGCGGACAGGGACGGCGTTGATTTTGACGCGCAAGCCGGCGCGCTCGGCGGCTTCGATACCGGCCAGCACGTCGCGGAGATTGCCCCAGCGGGTGATTTGCCGGAACCGTGCTTCGTCGAGCGTGTCGAGGCTGACGTTGACGCGGTCGAGACCGGCATCGCGCAGCGGGCGGGCAAGGTAGTCCAGGAGGATGCCGTTGGTGGTGAGGCCGACGGATTTGATGCCGGGCGTGGCGGCGGTGGCGCGGACGAGTTCGACGAGGTTGCGACGCAACGTCGGTTCACCGCCGGTGAAACGGATTTTCTCGAAACCGAGTTCAGCAAAGAAGCCGATCAGCATGAGCAGTTCGTCGTCTCGAAGCAGGGCGGTGCCGGGGCGGAAGGCCATTTGTTCCGGCATGCAATAGACACAGCGCAGGTTGCAGGCGTCGGTCAGCGAGACGCGGAGGTAATTGATGGTGCGGCCATGTTGGTCAAGCGGCATCGCAATAAAATCAATCCGCAATCCGAAGATCAACATCCGAAACAAATCCGAAATTCGAACATGGTAAACGCCGGCGCGCCCGGCGGTCGCGCCCCACCTCACAGTTTCTTGTTTTTCTGGTTTGAGTCATTCGTGCTTGTTTCGAGATTCGGATTTCGTGCTTCGGATTGATTGCGTGGTTCGTCTCAACGTCCCATTGTTGAGTATCTTCGCTCGCAGCCCGCCTTTACCTTTCATCGTTTCTTCGGCGCCGGGGGCGACGGCTTGGTCCATCCAGTAGCAGGGCCGGCATTCTTCCGTGCCGAGGAATCGAATGCCTTGCAACTCAAATTCTTTACCGACGAGCGCGTTGAGGCCGAGTCCCTCGGTGATGACGTTGCGGCGATAGACGGAGGGCGGGGTATCGGGTTTGCCGAATTTCTCACAGAGTTGACGGTGGACTTCGAGGGCGAAGAAGGTGATCTGACCTTTGGAATCCGGTTTCTCGCCAAAATACAGGTCGCCGACGAGACCCTGACCGGCCACATATTCGACCTCGTTGACCTCGATCATGGGATTTGTGCCGGGCGGCTGTCTGTGGTGGCCGCGGTAGTTGTGAGCCGGAGAGACGTAGATGTGGCGCATGACCAGTATTGCCATGGTGCGACTATACCTCGCACATCCGCAGTAGGCCAGTGTTGAATCCACACGGGATGTGACTGGAAGTGGCGGTCATTTTTAAGGCTGGGGGCTGGGGTGGGTGAGATTTTGGAGCTGGTTCCCGTCCGTCATTGGGGATCGTGACTTGGGTTCATGAAGTATGAAGGACCTTTCCAACCTTGTTCGACATCGCCTGCGGGATCACGCCCGGCGCGGCAGCTCGCGGTGCGCCCGCATGGCAGTCCGCACCGGCGGCAACGGGCGCTGGTGGATTTTGGCACAGAGGAAAGTTTCGCGCGCACCGCGCAGTATGATTCCGATGGGGGTGTCGCGCGCGACGGGGTTCGATCGGCGGCGGGGCAAACCGTTGCTCCGGCGCGAAGTGTGGTTGCGTCTGGCGCACGCGCGCAATCGGCAACGCCCTGGTACAGGGCGACGCCGGGCAGTGTGGGTGTGGTCGGCGTGCTCTGGCAGGCCACCACGCGCGCGGCGGGGTCAAGGCCCCGCACGCACGTGCATGGCGTGGGCGACGGTGCGCCGTGGATTCTAAAGCGGTTTCAGGAAAAGTTTGGCGTCCCAGGCCGGTAGCGGGTGGATTCCTACCGCGTCAGCGGACTACCTCGCGGTGGCGGCCACGGTGATCCGGCTGACGGACCCGGTGAAGTGGCGGCAACAACAACATGGCCGGTTGCTGGACAACAACGTGGGAGCTGTCATGCGCGGGTGGGCCACGCATGGGGAGCCGCCCCGGGCGCTGTGGAGACGACGGTGCGCGATGCGCAGCGTGATCTGAGCGACTGGCGGGGGCATTTGGATTACGCCGGGGCGAGCGCGGGGACTCTGTCTGGGTTCTGGGGAAGTGGAGAGCGGGCATCGGCAGGTGATCCAACAGGGGCTGAAGCTGGCCGGCAGTTGGTGGACCGTTTCCGCATGCGGGAGCGATGCTGGGGTGGCGTGCGGCGCAGGCCAACCAGTTATCGGAGCGCTACTGGCTCACGTCTGAATTCACCCGCAACTGACCGCCACTTCCAGTCACACCCCCTCACCACTGGATGACACACGAGGCCCACGTCAACCCGCTGCCAAACACCACCAGCAGGACCAAATCACCGCGCTGAAACCGACCTTCGCGCGCGGCTTCGTCGAGGGCAATGGCCACGGACGCGGCGGACACATTGCCGTAGCGATGCAGATTCACGTACACTTTTTCCATCGGCACTTCGAGTCGCTCCGCGATGGCTTCGATGATGCGGATATTCGCTTGGTGCGGAATCACGCATTTGATGTCGGCGACGGTCAGATTGCATTTCTGCAGCGCTTCTTTGGCGGCGGTGTGCATGGCAGTCACGGCGTGTTTGTACACTTCTTTGCCGGCCATTTTCAGGTAATGCATCCCGGCACTGACGGACTCGCGCGACGCCGGATAGCGTGCACCGCCCGCCGGCATTAGCAAGATGTCCGCCTGCGCGCCATCGGCCCCCATGCAGGTGGTGAGGATGCCGTGGTCCGGCCCGCGATTGCGCAAAATAGCGGCCCCAGCGCCGTCGCCAAACAGCACGCACGTGCTTCGGTCCTGCCAATCCACGATGGTCGAGAGTTTTTCCGCCCCCACCACCAGTACCGTCTCGTAGGTGCCGGAGGTGACAAATTGCTGGCCGATTTCCAGTCCATATAAGAACCCCGAACACGCGGCCTCAATATCGAAGGCGGCGGCCCGTTTTGCGCCAAGTTTTTGTTGGATTAAGCACGCGGTGGCGGGGAAGGGCATGTCGGGCGTCAACGTTGCGCAGATGATCAGGTCAATTTCTTCAGCGTGCACCCCGGCTTGGTCCATCGCGCGTTGCGCCGCCGCAGTGCCCATGTCCGACGTGCAAATATAATCGGGCGCAATCCGTCGTTCGCGGATGCCGGAGCGGGTGACAATCCATTCGTCGGTGGTATCCACCATTTTTTCGAGATCGGCGTTGGTGAGCACGCGGTCGGGCAGATACGAGCCGGTGCCAACAATGTGCACCGGCCTAGGCGGTCGCTGAGAGCGGGGGCTGCGCAATTGGGCTTTGTTGGATTTGTGCATGGAATTTCTTGATCTCCTCGACGATGTGTTCGTTGAACTGTCCTTCCACAAATTCTGCTGCCACTCGCAGGGCGTTTTTGACGGCTTTGGGGGAGCTGGCGCCATGCGCCTTGATGCAGATGCCGTTGATGCCGAGCAGGACGGCACCGCCGTATTCGTCGGGGTCCGCTTTGCGTTTCAGCGCCTTGAATGCGCCTTGGGCCAACAGCATGCCGAGCAGACGCAGCGGGTTGCGGCGCAACTCCTCCTTGAGCCAGCCGGCCGCTACCCGCATTGTGCTCTCACATGCCTTGAGCACCGCGTTGCCGACAAACGCGTCGGCGATCACCACGTCAGCCATGTCCGCAAACAAATCGTGCCCGTCAATGTTCCCCACAAAATTCAACTGCGTCTGTTTGAGCAGCCGGTGAGCTTCCAGCGTCAGCTCGTTGCCTTTCATCTCCTCGGTGCCGATGGAGAACAGCGCCACGCGGGGCTTGGCGCACCGCAGAATCTGCTGGGCGTACAGACTGGCCATGATCCCGTATTGGACGAGATTAATCGCGTGCGGCTCGAGATTGGCCCCGGCATCCATGAGGACAAACATGTTGCGCGGCGAAGGCATCACCACCGCCAGTCCAGGCCGATCCACGCCCTCCAAGGTCCGCAACTTCAGATGCGCCGCCGTCAACAGCGCGCCGGTATTGCCGGCCGAAACCACGGCGTCCGCCTCGCCCCGCTTGACAAGATCAATCGCCCGCGTCAGCGAACTGTCTTTCTTGCGGCGCACCGACTGCACCGGTGGGTCGTGCATGGCGATGACTTCGCTCGCGTGGACGATTTCGATGCGCGGATCTACCGGACCGTGGCGGCGGAGTTCGGCTTGGACTCGGTCGCGATTACCCACCAGGTACAAACGGGCAATCGGGCCGTTTTGGCGAAGCGCTTCCGCCACTCCAGCCACGATGTTCTGAGGGGCAAAATCACCCCCCATCGCATCCACGGCAATGTTCATGACCAGACGCTACGCCACCGCCACAGAAACCACCTGGCGGCCCTTGTAATAGCCGCAGGCGGGACAGACCCGATGCGGGCGCACGGCGGCCCCACATTGGGCGCACTTCGCCAACTCCGGCGCCACCGGCCGGTGCGACGCTTTGCGCGTCCGCAACCGCATTTTGGACATCCTTCGTTTCGGAACTCCCATAAGCCAAATCCTTTTCTAGCGCTTCAGTTTCAGTTGATCCAACACCGCCCAGCGTCCCGCATCCGCGCGCGGCCGGCAGCCGCATCTCGCTTCATTGAGGTCTTGGCCACAGTCGGGACACAACCCTTTGCACTGTGCGCCACACAATGCCCGTTGCGGAAGCTCCAGCAGAATATCTTCACGGATGTCGGCGGTCAAGTCCGCGAAATCTTCTCCATGCAACTGCCGATGCACCACGAATTCCCGCACTACCAACAGTTGCTCGAACATCTTGAGACACCGGCTGCATCGCAAGGTTGCCGTGGTGCGCAAGGTGCCGGTCACCAACAAGGTCAGCCCCTGCACTTGCGCCAAAAGATCATACGCAATCTCGTGCAAAAACTGCGTGTCCGGCGTGTCCAACTCCATGATCCACCCCGCTTCGACCCCGGTCAGCCGCTCGCCCGCAGGGGGGATTCGTTTGACATTGATTTTCATGCCAATCTCTTTGACCGTCGCCGTTGGGTACCGTTCACACCCAACTTCCGCCGCAACGCCCGCTCCACCACCGACGGCACAAACCCGCTCACGTCCCCTCCCAGTGCCGCCACTTCTTTGACCGTTCGCGAACTCAGAAAAATGTATTCCTCCTTGGGCATCAAAAAAATCGTCTCAATGTGCCGGTCGAGCCGGCGATTAACCAACGCCATCTGAAACTCGTACTCGAAATCCGACACCGCCCGCAACCCGCGCACCAACACCCGCGCGCCAATTCGTCGGGCATACCGCACCAGCAACCCGTCAAACTCGTCCACCGTCACGTTCGGGTGGCCCTGCACAGCGGCGCGCGCCAGCGCGACCCGATCGGGCGCGCTGAACAACGGCACCTTCTCCACATTCTGGGCGACCGCCACCACCACGCGGTCAAACATCGTCGCCGCCCGGTAAATGACATCCAAATGCCCGTTGGTAATGGGATCAAAACTCCCCGGATAGACTGCGATTGTTGTCATGGCGACACCGGTCAGTCCAGCTACGTTACCGGCCCGGCGGCAGGCGCGCAATCTTTTCTTTTACTGAGGAAGGGTTGCATCCTGCCCGCGCTTTCATTACGTTGAGGCACGGATGCGAACGAGGAGACAACACCATGGCGCCCCCCGTGCCCAAGCCAACCTTGCCGGTCCTGGTAATTGACGATAACGAGACTGATCGCGAACTGACGGTGCGCCACCTCGGCAAGGCCTGGCCATTCGAGCGGGAAATGGCGGTGGACTATGCTGCGGACGGCCGCGAAGCTCTCGGGAAAATGCAGGCCCGCCGCTACGCCCTGGTTGTTCTCGATTGGAAACTCCCGGTGATGGATGGCGGTGAAGTGCTGCGGGCCATGCGCGGCAACGGCTTCCGCGTGCCGGTCGTTGTGATTTCAGGTCTCCAGCGCGACGAAATTCGCGAAGACTTGACGGCCCTCCGTGCCGTGTTCCTCAACAAAGACGACATGAACCCGGTCACCTTCCACGAGGCCATCGCCGAATCCCTGCGACTTCTCGGCTTCACCACGGCCGCGCCGCCGCATTGAATCGGCCCTGCAGGCCGGCACAGGTCCACCACTCTTGCCCTATGCTCTGATACCAGCGAGCCTGCGCGCAG
>CALBCO010000049.1 GCA_937927265.1 uncultured Verrucomicrobiae bacterium
CCACCCGGTCCGCGGGAATGCCGGCGGCCCGATAGATGTCGCACTCGAACGGCGACAAGGCGATCACCCGGTCAAACCGGTTCATCAGACTAATCAGTAACCGTCGTTTCCACGCCGCGCGCGGCAAGTCGTAGGAATGACTCGTGAACACGGCTCGGCGGGTCAACATTCCGGCCAACAATGCCGGGGGGAAATGGCTGTGGGCGTGCACCAGATCGTAGCGGCGGAGCCGCAGCGCCCGCCACGCGCGCGGACCTGACAGAAACTCGACATGCCAGCCGGCTTCGGTCATCATGCGCGCTGGTTCGGCGAGGTAATCTTCGCCGGGCGGAGTGGGCAGCGGCAGGGGAAACTGCCGTGTGATGATGGCCATGCGCCGCGGGTTCATCGGCGAGGCATCAGACATGAAAATTGCGATTGACGCAACGGAAAGTTTTTGGCCGCGCTTGACGGGCACCGGGGTGTACACCCGGCAACTGTTGCGCGCGTTACCGCCGTTGCTCGGGGAGCATGAATTAACCGTGCTCGGCATCCACGCCGCCGGCGTGGAGACTGGCTTCATCGCGCCCGAGCGGTTGCGATTGTTGCGGAGTCCGCGCTACCGGACGGTCTGGTCGCAGGTGCGGTTGCCCCTGCATTTATTGGCGCACCGGTATGATGTGCTCCACGTGCCGGGGCACAAATTGCCGGCCCTCTGTCCGTGCCGGAGCGTGGTGACGATTCACGATTTGGCGTTTCGGAAGTTCCCGGAGACGTACAAAACCGGCCACCGGCAACGGTTGGAGTGGTTCACCCGCAACGCCGTGCGCCAGGCCGGCCGGATCATCGCCATTTCGGAATGCACGAAACGGGATTTGCAGGAGTATTTTGGTGTACAGAACGTGGACGTGGTGCATCACGGCGTGGATCACGAAGTGTTTCGGCCCGATGGACCGGTGACGCGACGCGAGAGGCCATACATTTTGACCGTCGGTGCGCTCCAGCCGCGCAAAAATCTGCTGACTCTGATCTGTGCTTACCGGCAACTGAAACTGCCGGTGGAGCTGGTGATTGCCGGGCAGCGCGGCTGGATGTGGGAAGAGATTGAGCGCAAAGCTGGCCATGGCGTGGTCTTGTTGGGGTATGTCCCCGACGCGGAGTTGCCGGCGTTGTATCGCGGGGCGGCAGTGGTGGCGATGCCGTCGTTGTACGAAGGGTTTGGGCTGCCATTGCTGGAAGCGATGGCGTGCGGCGCGCCGGTAGTCGCGGCAAATGCATCGTGTTTTCCGGAGGTCGTCGGTGATGCGGCGACGTTGGTTGATTCGCTCGATGTGCCGGCGTGGACCGCAGCGTTGCGGCAGGTGATCGAAAGCCCGCCGCCACGGGAAGTGTCATTGCGTCGGGCGGCGGAGTTCACTTGGGAACGCACCGCCCGCGAGACGTTGGCGGTTTACGGGAAAGCCTGCCGGTGACGGATGGCATGTCGGTAGACTGCGAGGTATTTCTCCGCCGACTTGGGCCAGGAGAAATCTTGCGCCATGGCTTGTTGCCGGAGCGCGGCGATGTGCTGCGGCCGGTCAAACCAGGTGCTCACGGCCCAGCCTATCGTGTCGTAGACCGCTTGAGAGGTCGGCTGGATGAACTTGAAGCCGGTGCCTCTGCCCGTGCGTTCGTCGTAATTTTGCACGGTGTCTTCGAGGCCGCCGGTGGCGCGGACAATCGGCAGCGTGCCATATTTGAGCGAGTAAATCTGGTTCAGGCCGCACGGTTCGTACAGCGACGGCATCAGGAAGAAATCGCTGCCGGCTTCGATGAGGTGGCTGAGTTCGACATCGAAACCAATGTGCGCGCCGACGCGACCGGGATAGGCTGCGGCGAGGTTGCGGAAGAAATCGTCGAGTGCCGGGTCGCCGTTGCCGAGTACGACGGATTGCATTTGCATGGTATTGAGCGCGCGGGGGAGGGCGTCGCGCAGCAGGTTGAATCCTTTTTGGGGGGCGAAGCGGCTGACGATGCCGAATAATGGCAGCCGGTCATTGACGGCAAGGCCCATCCGTCGTTGGAGGGTGGCTTTGCAGACAGCTTTGCCGGCGAGGTCGGTGGCGGTGAAGCGGGCGGGCAGGTGGCGGTCGGTGGCTGGATTCCAGTGGTCGTAGTCCACGCCGTTGAGGATGCCGAAGAAATCAGTGCGGCGATTGTTAAGAAACGGGGCAAGTCCCATCCCGCCTTCGGGGGTGAGGATTTCCTGTGCGTGTGTGGGCGAAACGGTGGTGATGGCGTCGCTGAACACAATTCCTGCTTTGAGGAAGTTAATCTTGCCGTGATCTTCCAGTTTGTCCGGTGTGAAATATTCGGGGCCGAGACCGAGGTAGGAGAGCACGTCGGACGGATAGATGCCCTGGTAGCCGATATTATGAATGGTCAAGACGCTTGCTGTGGCTGACAACGGTGAAAGGAAGCGGTCCCATGTCTTGAGAAAAACCGGCCCGGCCGCCGTGTGCCAATCATGGACGTGCATAATGTGGGGAATGAACTGCCGGTCTTTGCAGAGCTGGAGCGCGGCCTTCGACAACAATGCGAACCTGTAGGGATTGTCGAGATAATGCCCCAGTGGCCCGTCATAGATGCCGGGCCGGCCAAAATAAGCATCGAACTCCACGAACCACACCGGTACTTCGTCATCGAGCGACGCTTCTGCAACGCCGATCCAATGTTCGATGGCGCCCCCGAGATGGACGCAGGCGGTGCCGGCGGGGTGAATGCCGTACCTGGCGCGATCAATCTGCCGGTAGAGGGGGATGACCACGCGCGCGTCGTGGCCCATCCGGCGCAGCGCCTTCGACAAGCCGGCCACCACGTCGCCGAGGCCGCCGGTCTTCGCGTACGGCGTGCACTCCGCGGCGACGAACAACAGGCGCAACGCCTCGCTCGGGACTTTCGCCGTCGGGCGTTTCCTCGTGGTCGCTGACTTGGTTGTGGTCGTGCGTTTGCGTCGGATTGCCATTAGGATGGCGACTTTAGCCAGCGGCGCGCTGAGGTGCAAGCCCGTGTCTGGTCGCAGCCGCACGCTGATGGGAGAGGGCAAGACCAACCGTGCTGGGCCAAGCAAGGTCGCGATGACCAACCGGTCGTATAATCGCTTGTTGGCCCTCGAATATTGCCGTCAGTTGGCATTTTCTCGGACGTTCAAGGTCCGCGCCATACCCACGTGGGCGACCCAGGGCCAATAAGCAAAAAGGGTTGTCTGCTCCATCTTGATGTGTGTGTCGAAAGACGGGTGAGCAGTAACGTTCTCGCCAGAGATGGGTTCATGGCGATTCCCACGGCCGATGGAGGCATGTTCGCGGCTGCTGAGAGGGAAAGCGGTGCTGGCGCGCTGTACCCGAGTTTTTCTCTGGGGCGGGTGGTTTTGAGTGCGCTGCGGTAACGGCGCTTTGGATGGCCTGCGAGAGGACAAACGAACGCGGCGAAGCCGGGTAGGGCGGGCTGCCCTCAGCCCGCCGTTTGTCGCATGGGTTACCGGC
>CALBCO010000050.1 GCA_937927265.1 uncultured Verrucomicrobiae bacterium
GAATTTGGAATTCCGGTTCGACCGAGCGGTGAGTGCCTGTCGTGCGGAAGGCGTGGTCCGGGAATGCATTCATCGTTTCAAATACCGACGTGAAATGTATCTGGCCACGCATCTTGCGGAATGGTTGATCGGAGTAGCACGACGGGAGATTGACTGGACAAGGGTGGATGCCATCGTGCCAGTGCCCTTGCATCCACGGAAACACCGTGAACGAGAATTCAATCAGTCGGAGGTATTGGCGATGGCGGTCGGACGGGTGTTTGACAAGCCGGTCTGGCGGCGGTCGTTGCGGCGTGTGCGCGACACGGAGACCCAGACGAAGCTGGGCGCCGCGGGGCGTGCCGCAAACTTGCGGAATGCGTTTGCTGTACGACGGCCGGATATGCTGGATAGACAACGGTTGGTATTGGTGGATGACGTTTTTACAACTGGTGCGACGCTGGACAGTTGTGCTAAGGTTTTGTGCCGGGCGGGGGCGGAATCCGTCATTGCTCTGACCGTCGCCCGGGGAGTGTGATGATGACGGCATTCGACGAAAAAGAAAAACCAAAGATTACCGGGACGACGACGAAGAAGCGCGAGATCCCCAGCGGTTTGTGGGTCAAATGCAAGGACTGCGGCGAGCTATTGTTCAGCAAGGAATTGGCCGCCAACCTCCAAGTGTGTCCAAAGTGTGAATATCACTTCCCTATGGCGGCGCGGGAACGCCTGGCCACGCTGACCGATGAGGGGACGTTCCGCGAGCTTGATGAAGACTTGGTCAGCGTGGATGTGCTGCAATTTACCGGTGTGGCGGCGTATCCCGAACGCCTGAAGACGTATCAACGTCAGACCGGGCTGAAGGATGCGGTGGTGACCGGGTTGGGCAAATTAGCCGGTCATGATGTCGCGTTGGCGGTAATGGATTTTGGCTTTCTGGGCGCGAGCATGGGCTCCGTTGTCGGAGAGAAAGTGACTCGGGCGATTGAGAAAGCAACAGAATTGCGCATTCCGGTGATTGTGGTTGCGGCGTCGGGTGGCGCACGCATGTACGAGGGCATTCTCAGCCTGATGCAGATGGCTAAGACCAGCGGCGCGTTGGCGCTGCACGACCGCGAAGGATTGCCGTATCTTTGCGTTTTGACGCATCCAACGACCGCCGGGGTAATGGCGAGCTTTGCCTCGTTGGGCGATGTGTTGATTGCCGAACCGAAGGCGCTGATTGGCTTCGCCGGACCGCGGGTCATCAAAGAAACCACCCAGCAAGAATTGCCGGCGGGTTTCCAGACCAGTGAATTCCTGCGCGACCGCGGGTTGGTGGACCTGATTGTGCATCGCAAGCAACTCCGCGCCACGCTCGGTCAACTGCTTGACTACTTCTGTGGACGCAGTGGGCGCAAGTTCCGGGCGAGCGAGTAAACATTGTCCTCTCTGTGATGACCTACGCTGCGGCGGTTGATGATCTGTACGGCCTTCGCCTCCACGGCCAAAAACTTGGTTTGGAGACGATGCGGGAGTTGGCACGACGTCTCGGCGATCCGCAACGTGATTTACAATTTTTGCACATTGCCGGCACGAATGGAAAAGGGAGCGTTGCGGCGATGCTGGCGGCTGTACTCCAACATGCTGGTTACCGGACCGCTCTCTACACCTCGCCGCATCTCGTTTCCTTTTGCGAACGGTTCCAGATCAATGGGCAACCCATCTCGGAAGCCGATGTTGCTCGTTGGGTTGAAGCCATACGGCCGCTGCTGGATGATTATCCCGTCCGACCTCCCACGTTTTTCGAGGTCGTAACCGGTTTGGCGCTGGCGTATTTCCGGGAACAACGCGCCGACATTGTTGTTTGGGAAACCGGCCTCGGCGGACGTTTGGATGCCACCAACATCGTGACGCCCGCCGTTTCCGTCATCACCACCATCGCGTTGGATCACCAGCAATACCTGGGGTCGACACTGGCGCAGATCGCCCGTGAGAAAGCCGGCATCATCAAGCCGGGGGTGCCGGTGGTTACGGCGGTGCGAGCAGCGGAGGCGTTGGCCGTGATTCGCCAGACGTGTGCCGCCCAAGGTTGCCGGCTGACCGAAGTGACCGCGCCGTTGGATTGGGAGGTGCCATTGGTCGGCGACCACCAACGCTGGAATTGCGCCACTGCCGTTGCCGCCTTGCGGGCGGGCGGTTGGTCGTTGACAGACGAAGAGATTCGCGCCGGCCTGAAACAAACGTACTGGCCGGGCCGGTTTCAAGTTTTGCCGGGGCCGGTGGTTTTGGACGGCGCGCATAATCCCGCGGCGGCGGAACAGTTGGCTGCGACATTGCGGGCGCGATTTCCGTCGCAGAAGATTGCGTTGATTCTTGGCGTCCTGCGCGACAAGGACTACCGGCAGGTCTGCCGCATTCTTGCGCCAGTGGCCGACCGTCTCTTTTGCGTGCCGGTGCAGAATGAGCGGACGAGTTCTCCCGAGGAATTGGCGGCGGTCTGCGGCGGCACGGTCTGTCGTGGGTTGCCGGAGGCGTATGCGTTGGCGCGGTCGAGCGACGTGGTGGTGATTACCGGTTCATTGTTTCTCGTCGGTGAGGCGTTGCAATGGTTCGGCGTCCGCGAAGCCAGTGTTCCCTGCGAGCCAAGACTACAATAGTCGTCGTTACTTGGTCGGTTTGCGGGTGATTTTGGTGCGGACGTCCCGGTAGCCGAAATCCACGGCGGCGATTTTCTTGAATTCAGCAATGGCTTTTTCCGTTTCGCCCATGGCTTCGTATGTCGTGCCGAGGTTGTAGGTGATTTCCTTTTTCAAGGCATCCATCATCGGCAATTCTTCGATAGCGTGGATGTACTGGTCAACTGCCAAGTCGTAAAGGCCGAGTTGGTGGAAACATTGACCGAGGAAATTCAAGGACGCCACGCGCTTCTGTGGTTGACCGACCGCCTTCTGAAACTGTTCGATCGCGTTTTGGATGTCGCCGGCTTTCATGTAGAGCACGGCCAAATCATATCGGTAATTCAGGTCATTGGGGTAGCGTTCAACGAGTTTCGAGGTGTCAGCCAGCAGGGTTTGGGTGTGTTCCTGTTCGAGCGCGGTAATCTCGGCGCGCAGCACGGCATCGGCCGGCCGGGATGCAAGTTGTTGGCGTTTTTCAGCAATGAGGCTGTCGAGGCGTTTCAGGCGGATTTCCGCGATTTCGCGTTCGAGGGTCGGGTCGCCCCCCGCTTCGGTAGCCAAGAGTTGTTCGAGATACTCGAGGGCTTTGGTAAAATCACCTTTTTGACTGTAGAGCCGTCCAAGCTCACGCTTGATGACGGGGTTGTCAGGGGCGTTTTGCAGTTTGGCGAGGTTCTCGCGGATCAGGTTCTCGGTCATATCCTCGGCGCGGATGACACGAGAGGCTTGTTCGAGTGCGATTGCCTCGTCCTTGTCCTTGATGACGTCCCGATACGACGAGGCTTCTTCCCACCTTCCTTGTTGCATGGCCCCGTGGGCCGTGGCGTCCTGCAATCCTTTTTGTGCCTCAAAATCGTGCGGATCCTTCCGCAGGATGGCTTCATACACGTCGCGGGCCAAGTCGTGTCGTTTCAGTGCGACATAGGTTCGGGCGAGCCAGTGTTGGACTTTCGTGTCGCGGGGATGGAGCTTGGCGAGATGTTCCAAGGTCTGGGCGGTCGTTTCGCGCAGGTCGGCCGACTCGGCCGCTTCGGCGAGGATGGACAGAGCCTGATGGTTGCGCGGATCCTCGCTCAGGATTTGTTCGGCGATTTGCATCGCTTCACTTGGGTTTCGATGGACGGCGAGTTTGGCTTTGGCGAGTAACGGCTGGGCCTTCGCGCCCGTGAACAGTCGTTTCAATCCGCTGGCACCTTCGGCTCGCTTCATTTGGGCCGCCCGCAGGTAATTACGGGCTTTGGTGAAGTTGGGTTCCAAGGCAAGGCATTGTTGGAACATCTCGATGGAGTAATCGAGGTTGTTGCGTTCGAGGGCGGCCAACGCTTTTTGGTAGAGGTCGCGCGCGGCCTTGCTAATGGTTTCGACGGTTTTCTCAGCCATGGGATTGAGTTCCGTTAAGCTGGAAGCAGGCTACAACAAATCCCGCTTGTGGGTCAATGCTGGAACTGATCCCGTAGCGCCACCGTTATCAGTCATTTCTGCCCAGCCGAGATTTTCGACGCGTGCGTTGCGCTCAGGGGCGGCCAAGTTCCATCGCGATCATTGATTTTCCCTAAACCATCGTACGAATTTCGGAATGCCATCCTCAATCCGGGTGGTGGGAGCGAAGTTGAGCAGTCGTCGGGCTTTGGTGATGTCGGCAAACGTCACCGGTACATCTCCCGGTTGTGCGGGCCGCCAGTGGATCTGTGCTTGTTTGCCGACGGCGGTTTCAATGTGCCGGACGAGATCAAGCAGCGGCACCGTCTGCGATTCGCCAAGATTGATGACCTCAAAGCCAAACTGGCCATCCACTGCCGCGAGCACACCTTGTACAATGTCATCAATATAGGTGTAGTCCCGGCGCGTCGTACCGTCGCCAAATAGCTCGATCGGTTGACCGTTGACGATGGCTTTTGTGAACTTGTGGATGGCCAGGTCCGGCCTTTGCCGCGGGCCGTACACGGTGAAGAACCGTAAACACACAATGTCGGTGGCGTAGAGATGATGATACACGTGGCACAACGCTTCCCCGGCCAGCTTCGTCGCGGCGTACGGCGAGATTGGCTGAAAAATCGGGTCCCTCTCGCTGAACGGCACCTTCTCATTCACCCCATAGACGCTTGACGACGAGGCGAACACGAACTTCTTCACCCCGGTCTGCCGGGCAAACTCCAGCAACACCTGGGTGCCGAGCACGTTGACTTCTGTGTAAAGCACCGGCTGTTGCAACGAGGGACGGACGCCGGCCCGCGCGGCGAGATGGATGATCGCGTCGAAGTGCCGGCCCTGCAGCAAATCGGTCTGGCGGATATCGGCTTCGAGCAACGTCACCCGGTCACGGCAACCGGCGATGTTGGCGCGTTTGATTGCTGGCGCGTAGAAATCATTGAAGTCATCGAGGATCGTCACCTGATCGCCTCGTGCGAGTAGCCGTTCGACGACATGTGAACCAATGAATCCCGCTCCACCTGTCACCAAGATTCTCATGATGGGAAAGACTACCACAAGCCTCCCACATCCGCACAGCCGAGAAAAACGTTGCTTGCGTGGGCCGGTACCGGTCGGTATGGTTCACTTCATGAATCCATGGCCGGAAGTCAAAGGACTCCTTGCGGGTGCCCGTAGTGCTGCCTATGAACGTCGTTGGCGCTTAGTGCTGGCTATTGTTGTGATGATGATGGGCGTCGGTCTGCTGTTGCCACACGACTGGAAATGGAATCGCTGGTTGGTGACTGACCGACAAGATTCGTGGCTTGGGTTGGCAAAACAACTCAGTTTTTGGGGCGATTATCCGATTGGAATCTTGCTGCCCTGCACAACAATTTGGGTGTTGGGTTGGTGGCGAGAGCGGCCACAGTGGCGAACAGTGGCCTTAGCAACGCTCCTGGCGGCGTCGTTTGCGGGTGCTGAAGCTAGTCTTGTGCGGTTCGTCACCGGACGGCCACGGCCAAATACCAAGGTGGCGGACCGGTTACACGGGCCGTCTCTGAATCGGGATTATGCCAGTTTCCCGTCCGCGCACACTGCGGCGGCGTTTGGCGCTGCAGGGGCGTTGCTCGGAGTCACACCGCCGGTGGGCGTTCCGGTCTTGATCGGTGCGGCAGGAGTGGGATGGTCGCGACTCTATAAAGGGGTCCATTATCCGTCGGATGTGTGGGCCGGGGCGTGGCTGGGATTGGTAAATGGATTGGTCTTTGCAGTTGCAGCCCGCCGGCTACTGCGTCCGATAGTACAATCGTAACTGCACCCAACTCACCCGCGCCATATTTAAACCTTCCAAATCGAGGCGTCGGAGGTGGGTTGTGTCCAATCCGTCCAGCACGGCGGTGTTTTCTCGCGACTTCGGCGGCTGCCTGCGCCAACGTCTCCAGTAGTCTTCCAAGCGTGTCTCGCGTTCCTGACAGACCACCAGTCGAGGACCGGGGGCATGGAGAAATGTTTGCACCGCTTCCAGGCTGTTCAATCCTTCCCAACGCCGGTCAGTGTAAAATACTAAGCTCGGTTCGCCGTAGCGCCACGAGCCGCAACGGGTCTCTGCGGGTAATAGACGAGCTAATTTCTGAATCGCTATGGCCGGCACAACGTGCCGCCAGGTGACACCGAGCATCACAATCGCCGTCCCCAACACGGCCAGGGGCAAGACCGTTCGTGCGACTCGCCCGTTCCGCCAATACACTGCCAACGTGGCCAACGCCGCCAAAATTCCGGCTGCTGCCAACAAAAGGCCGCGCCATGGATCGGCGACTGTTTGCGTGACTACAAAGGCGCCAATCGCCATTGCGAGACCAGCCCCAGTGACGATCCAAAACCAGACAGTAGCCCCGGGCGACGTGCTTCGTACTTGCCCCAACAAAAGAAACAAGGCCGGGAAAGCCGGGAGCACGTAATGTGGGAGTTTTGTCA
>CALBCO010000051.1 GCA_937927265.1 uncultured Verrucomicrobiae bacterium
GACCAAACCCAGTTTCTGCACCATCAGATACAGTGCCCCGATGCCGCCGTAACTGGTGGCGCAACATTTGTCGCTGAGTTCGTCGTGGATATTGCTGGCGGCAAACATGGGTTGGGATTGTTCGGCCCACTGACGCGGTTGAAGTCGGCGCTGGATTCGTTGCTTGCGTTTCTGCAGTTGGCGGCGGTACAGTTGGCTCACTTGAAATGCCCTTTCGTTCGGTGGTTTGGGTGGGACAAATCACGAATTACCGAAGGGAAACGGGCATTTCGAGTTTATTCCGCTGAGATCACGCTTGTTGAGGGGCTAGGCGCGTGCGGCGGACGGTGATCTCAGAAATGACTTCAGTGCGGATGCGCGTGTAGATGTCTTTGACCTGCTGGCGGGCTTTTTCGATGTCGGGCTGGCGTTTGGCGTCCCGGTATTCCTGTTCGCGCTGGGCGAAGAAGTGGCGGAGGTTGGCAACGGCCAACGTGGAATCGCGGAGGTCTTGGAACAGCGCGATCTGGTTGGCGAGGTCACCGGGCTTGTTGTTGAGCGGCGTGGCGCTGACGAGGATGACTTTCTTGGCGGCGGTCGTGCCGTCCGACCGCTGCACGGGCGTCTTGCAGAGGCGCTGGAGGTCGTCGAATGCCTCGGCAGTGTCGTTGCGGAACTTGTGCGCTTCATCCACGATGACCAGATCGAATTTCTCCGGGTGCCGGACTTTATGGATGCTGCCGTTGGTGATGATTTTGACGTTATCGAGGCGGAACTTCTCTTTTGTCCACTCCCAGTTGTCCTCCAAGGCCGGCGGGACGACGATCAAGGTGTTGGAACGGTGCGATGGAAAGCCGTTGTGAAAGTAGAACTTCTTGGCGATGAGCACGGCGATGACGGTTTTGTCCAAGCCGACCACGTCCGCGAGGAAGAAGCCATTGTGCTTTTCCAACAGCCGGTAACCGCTGTTGACGGCATCAATCTGGTAGGCCAGCCGTTTGAAACCATCCGGCAGGTCGGTGACAGCGTTGGGATCGTACTCGATGCTTGCGCCAAAATACTCGGTGAGCAGTTTCCAATACAATTCCTGCGGCGTAAGATCGCTGGTGAGATAGGTGGAGTCGCGCACCTCCGTCAACGCCTTCGGCAGAATCGGCACGGATTCCGTCCACAACCGCTCGAACTCCTCCGTGGCGAACTTCACGTCGTCGTAATCGTGGAGCAGGACGTTGAACTCGTAATTGCTCACTTCCTCGGTCGTGCCGAGATCGGCGGCCGTGAGGTTGGACGAGCCGGTAATCACCGCGCCCGGTTTATGTTCGTTAAATCCTTTGGGGCGGAAAATGTAGAGCTTGGCGTGGAGACGTTTGGTCGGGTGCGCTCGCAGTTCAATGCGCTTCGTGAGCACGTCCTCCACGAATTGCAGGATACCGGCCTCGACCTCACGCGAATAGGCGGCGGTTTGGATGTCTTGGCGCAACTCGGTCTTGAACTCCTCCAGTGCCTTCGTCGGGTCGGCCAGGAACAGCAATCCGCGCTTGTGGTAGTCGGCCATGATGGCGTCCACATTGATGCCGACGAGGATGCGGATCTGCGGGATCTTTTCCAAGTAGGGCCGGATGGCGAAGTAACCAGAAGCGCGCAGATAGCCGACAACAGCATCAAACCACTGCAAGTCGGGATTGCTCTCAAAAACACCCTTGAGCTTCCTGAACAGCGTTTGCTCCCCGACGTTGGTGAAGAATCGCGTGGACACGACTGTCTTACCTCAGGTCTTGCAACAATGCGTCCACACGTTTTTTCACCGCTTCGTCCATGGCGATGAGCGGCGGCCACGGGCGACAGTCTTTCTCGCCAGACAATTTGTGTGTCGCGTCAATCCCCAGCTTGCTGCCGAAACCCATCACCGGCGTGGCGTGATCGAGCACATCGGCGGGACCTTTGGTGAAAATGAGGTCGCGCTGCGGATCAATGTTGGCACAAAGCCGGAACAAGACTTCCCGGGTGTCATGGACGTTCACATCGGCATCCACCACCACGATGATCTTGGTGAACATCATTTGCCCCATCCCCCACAACCCGTGCATCATTTTCATCGCGTGATACGGGAACTGTTTCTTGATGCTCACGATGACCAGATTGTGGAACACGCCTTCCGCCGGCAACGCGATGTCCACAATCTCCGGGAACGTCAGCTTGAACACCGGCAGGAAAATCCGCACGCTGGCGGTGCCCATGTAGAAATCTTCCATCGGCGGCACCCCAACAATCGTGCTCGGATAAATCGCATCCTTCCGCGCCGTGATCCGCTCGATATGAAACTTCGGATACGCTTCCGGCAACGTGTAGTACCCGGTATGATCCCCAAACGGTCCCTCCATCCCGACCGGCTCCGCCGGGTCCACGTATCCTTCGAGCACGAAATCGCAATCCACCGGCACATCCCCGGCCAACTCGACCGACTTCTTCCGCAAAAAACCGGCGAGTTGAAACTCGTCAATCCCGTCCGGCAACGGCGCACTGGCGCAAAACGCATACACCGGGTCGCCGCCGAGCGCGACCGTGACCGGCATCCGTTGTTTCAGTTCACAGTACCGGCGCCAATGACGCGCTCCGGTCTTGTGCAGTTGCCAGTGCAGGAAGGTGGTCCAGTCGTCAATCACCTGCATCCGGTACATCCCGACATTCCGCGTGCCGGTATCGGGGTCTTTCGTGATGACCAGCGGCAGCGTGATGAATCGTCCCGCATCCCCCGGCCAGCATTTCTGGACCGGCAAATCACTCAGCCGGCACTCAACCCTCGCCTCTCGACCCTCGACCTTCTTCGGTTTGGCGTGCCGCAATTCCAGTGCCGTGCCGAGCAGAGCCAGCGCCTCTTTGAACGACGTCGGCGGTTTCGCCTTGAGAATCGTCTCCAACTCGCGGGCGATTTCCTCCACGTCGTGAACGCCGAGCGCCAGTGCCATGCGTTTCGTGGAGCCGTAGGCGTTGATGAGCAGCGGGAACGCCGCACCTTTACACTTCTCGAACAACAACGCTTTCCCACCGCCGGGTGACTTCATCTCACGGTCGGCAATCTCGGTGATCTCCAGCACCGGATCCACCTCGACCGGGATGCGTCTCAATTCCCCGGCGGTTTCCAGCGCCCGGACAAAATCGCGCAAAGAGGCGTAGGCCATGGCGACTAGATACTCGTTTCGTCCATCCGTAACAGAACGAAGGGGCCGACTTTTTCGGTGGAGACCAGATAACGCATTTCACGGACGCCGCCGGGTAGGCGGATGTCTTGATAGGCTGGGACGTGGTGGTGGCTTTCGCCGGTCAGATGGGTGTTGGTGACGAGTTGACGAATGGTGCAGGCTTTGCAATGTTCGGTATTGCCACAGCCGCCGGGCAATCGGGCGTAGGCGCACTCAATCACTTCGCCCGGCAGGTGACCGCAGATGTCGGCCGCGTCTTTGCCGAGCAACGCCCGCGCCGCCGCGTTGCCGCCCACCACCCGCACGTCGTCGGCCATCACCAACACCGGCACTTTCAACCGGTCGAGGTAATCAGCCAAGGACTGCGCGGTTCGCGGCTGAAGCAATTCCTCCCGGCATGTTTCACACGCCATGCCAGTGACGATCGGTGGAGAATCATCGTCCGCCCATTCGCGCTGGCACCACACGCAGATTCGGTTCATTGGCCGGGGTTATACCACAACGCCCGTCAGCCGGTATAGCACGTTTGATCGGGAACACCGGCGGCAGCGAAAGCATGTTGACGTTCGGCGCACTTGTTGCATCGGCCACAGGGCCGGCCACGCCGAGGACGAAGGCAGGAGAAAGTCATGGATAAGGGCAAATTCCGGCCCCGGCGGATGACGGTTTCCTTCGTTAGTTGCCGGAATGGCGCGATCACCTTCACGCCAGCCAGTCGGCCAAAATCGCGGAAAAACTGCGGCGTGGCGTCGGGAAACGGGTTGTGCCCCAGCGAGCCAACGGCAATCAACGGGATCCGGTGGAGCACACAGAACACCGCCGCCTTCGACAGCAACATCAGGTTGCGCCCGGGAAGTTCGACGGCTTCGTCGCGAGAGTTTGCGCCGGGAGTTTTCCGGCCGGTCGTGCTCCAGTGCCGGCCGTAGAGATCGCCAACCGGTAGGGACAGAACTGTGAGATGGGTGATCGGGGATCGGGGATCGGTGATTGCCCGGAGATACCGGCGCAGGTGGCGGAGTTCCGCTTCTTCCCAGACCAACCCCTGCTGGATGTAAACCGGATAGACCTTCCGGTAGCAGCGCGCGAGTTCGGCGATCATCACGCAACTGTCGAGACCGCCGCTGATCAGCGCGCAAACGGAGGAGGTTTTCACGCCAAGACGCCAAGACGCAAAACTTGGCGGACTGGGCGGCTTGGCGTGAGATTCATTCCGTTTTCCCCTGCCGGATTTTCTCTTTTTCGTCTTCAAGTTTCCGGCGCAGCTTGGCGATTTCGTTGCGCAACGTCTCTTCGAGCTTCTGTCGTTCTTCAGGCGTTGCCGTTGCAGCAATCTTTGGTTGCAGGGTCAGCTCTTCTTGGGCGATTTTCGCTTTGTAGAGCTGTTCCAACTCGGCGATTTTCTTCTTTTGCTTCGCCGTCAACTTCACGGAACTCGCACCGCCGGTCCGTTCCAACGCCAACTCCCATGCGGATTTGAGGGCCATCAGATTTTCACCTTCACTTCGTCGCCTTCCACGACGCATTCGAATTTGTCCACCTTCGCCGTTGCCACGACCGGCGAGACGCCCGTGCAGACATCAAACCGCCACCCGTGCCACGGACAGGTCACGACGTTGCCTTCGAGCACACCTTCGCCCAGGGGGCCGCCGCGGTGCGGACAAATGTTGTCCACCGCGTAGAACTTGCCGGCCACGTTGAACACCGCAACCTCACGATCACCCGCCGTGATGACTTTGCTCGCGCCGGGCTTGAGGTCGGCGACTTTTGCCACGGTAATCATTTCGCTCATCGGTTTGATTCTCCTCTTAAAAACGGGTATCTAATCGCACGAAATCCCGCGCGTGGCAACCATGGACGAACTCGACAAGAAACTGTTGGCCCTGATTCAGAAGGAAGTGCCGGTGGTGGCGCGCCCGTTTGCCGCGATTGGCAACCGGCTCGGCGTCGGCGAATCGGAAGTGATGCAGCGCATTGCCACGCTCAAGGCCGGCCGCGTCATCCGGCAGATCAGCGCCATCTTCGATACCCAATCGCTCGGCTACGAATCGTCGCTCGTCGCCGCCCAGTACGAGCCGGCGCGGCTCGACGACGCGGCGGCGGTCATCAGCGCGCATCCGGGCGTCTCGCACAACTACCAACGCGACCATGCGTTCAACCTCTGGTACACCATCGCCGTCGCGCCGACTTCCCGGCTGGGTTTGGCCAAGACAGTGGATATCCTCCACCGGGAAAGCGGCGCATTGAGCACCCGGCTGCTGCCGACGTTGTACCTGTTTAAGATTGGCGTCGAACTCGATGTTGCCGGGACGGCCCAAGCGGGCGCGAAAACGGCCGGTGGTTATTCGCATCAAGACCGGAAAGCCGGTGGCGCGCCCGTGGATATCCCGGTGGTGCTCGAGATGCAGCAAGATTTGCCAGTCGAGGCGGAGCCGTTTGTCGCGATGGCCGGTCGGCTGGGCATCAGTCTTGAAGAATTGCAGCACCTGACCGCCGCGATGATTGCGGCGGGCCAACTCCGCCGGTTTAGCGCGGTGCTGCGGCACCGGGAAATCGGGTTCAGTGCCAACGGCATGGGCGTTTGGGCCGTGCCCGGTGGCGACGGGGAGATTTTGCGCGCTGGCAAGACAATGGCGCAGTTTCGGGCCGTAACGCATTGTTATTGGCGGCCGAGCTATCCCGATTGGCCGTACAACCTTTTCACCATGATCCACGCCCGCAGCCGGGAGGAGTGCGCGGCGGTTGTCGCGGCAATCGCCCGGGAGACCGGCATCACCAACCACAGCGTTCTGTTCTCGATAAAAGAGTACAAAAAGACCCGTGTGCAGTATTTCACTGCGGCTGAAGCGGTGTGGGAAGCCCGGCACGTCGAGCCGCGTCACTGAAGACGGGCCGAACGGTTTTGGAGTGCACCGCGCCAGCGGCGCTTTGGATGGCCGATGCAGCAAAGACTATCCAGCCCCGTTGAGTTGTATCCCCCCCCGTGACGCTGGTACGGGCGGAGAAAATTGTTCCACATCGTGTGGCTGAGGGGGGATGTGTTATCATCAGAGTGGGGGCCGGTCATGAAAGAGGCAGCGTTTTACGAGAAGCTCCCCGCAGGACGGGTGCGATGCCGGTTGTGCCCGCACGAGTGCGAAATTGCGCCTGGCCAGCACGGGGTGTGCGCGGTGCGGCACAACCGCGGCGGCGTGTTGTACACGTTGGTGTGGGATAAGGTGGTCGCCCACAATCTCGACCCCATCGAGAAAAAACCCTTGTTTCATTTTCACCCCGGCTCGACCAGTTATTCCGTGGCGACGGTTGGTTGCAATCTGCGGTGCCTGAATTGCCAGAACTGGGAGATTTCCCAATGGTCGAAGGAACGACACCATTGGCCCGACACCGATCCGTCCTGTCCGGAACTGGCGGTGCTGGAGCGGGCGGTCATTGGCGAACCAATGACGCCGGAGCGGATTGTTGCAATCGCCCAACACAGCCGGGCGGTTTCGATTTCGTACACGTACACTGAGCCAACGATCTTTTTTGAATTGGCGTTGGCGACCGCCCAGCTCGCCCGACAACAGGGGTTGAAGAACGTGTTTGTGACCAATGGCTACACCAGCCCAGCGGCGATTCACGCTCTGGCGCCGGTGTTGGACGCCGCGAATGTGGACCTGAAGTTTTTCAACGACGATGCCTACCGGCACATTTGCGGGGGGCGGCTGGGGCCGGTATTGGAGACGATCCAGTTGTACCGGCAACTGGGCGTGTGGGTGGAGGTGACCACCCTGTTGATTCCCAGCCTCAACGACACGGAGGCGGAACTGCGACAAATGGCGGAGTTCATTGCCGGTGTCGGTGTGGACGTGCCGTGGCACATCAGCCAGTTTCATCCGACCTACAAGATGCAGGACCGGCCCCGCACGCCGGCGACGACCATCCATCGCGCCCGGCAAATCGGTTTGGCGGCCGGACTGCGTTATGTCTATGAAGGCAACCTGCCCGGCCAGGGCCACGAAACAACGAACTGTCCTGGTTGCGGCCGGGCGGTGATTGAGCGGTTTGGGTTCAGGGTGTTACGAAATGTGGTGCGTAACGGGCAATGCCCGGCCTGTGGTGCCGCCATCGCGGGGGTCGAATTGTCCCCTGCAGTCAACACAGGAAGACAGCCATGAATGCAACATCGGCGGCGGAACTGACCGGCGCCCTGCGCGCCTTGACGGTGGGGGAGATTCTCAACTCGCTCGCGGATGGCGCGTACATTACCGATGTGAATCGCAACATCTTATTCTGGAACGCCAGCGCGGAGCGGATGACCGGCTGGCGCGCCGCCGAGGTCGTGGGGCGAAGTTGTTTTGACAAAATCCTCTGTCACGTGGACAAGGACGGCTGGCCGCTCTGCGGGGAAGAGCATCGTCCGTTGCATCGGGCGATTGTGACCGGCCAACCCAGCGGGAATGCGTTGCTGGTGTTTGCCCTCTCGTGGGACGGCAAACGAGTGCCGGTCGAAGTTTCGGTCATCCCAATCCACGATGCCACAGGACGGGTGATGGGCGGGATCGAGCTTTTTCGCGATTTGACTGCTGAACACGCGGATTTGATTCGCGCCCGGCTGATTCAGGAACACGCCTTGGCGTCCCCCCTGCCGGCTGACGACCGGGTGGCGCTCGCCGTGCGGTATGTGCCGGCGGAGATTGTCGGGGGCGAATTCTATCGGGTGGAACGGATTGATGCGGATCGGTACGCATTTTTGCGTGGCGGACGTGATGGGGCACGGAGTAGCCTCAGCACTGTACACCATGCAGTTGCGATCGTTGTGGGAAGAGGGGCGTGCGGAACTGGCGCCACCATCGACATTTCTTGAGTTATTGAATCGGCGGCTCCACCGACTGGTGCGGGACGAGGGGTATTTCGCCACGGCGGTGGGCGCTACACTTAATGCGGCGACGGGCGAATTGCGGTACGTCCGGGCCGGCCATCCCGCGCCGTTGCTGATTCGTGCCAATGAGGAAATCATGCCTCTGCCGGCGCGATCCCCGGCATTGGGGATGTTTGGCGAAGTTCCTTACGTGGAAGGGGTTGAAACATTGGCACGGGGAGAGACCCTGGTGGTGTACACCGACGGTGCCGTGGAAATCACCAACCACGCCGGGCAACAATTCGGCTGGGAAGGGCTGGTGGGATTGTTACAAAAAGAAGCTCACAGGGAGATCCAATTGGACAGCGTGGAGGAGCAACCCTGCGATTCAGCAACGACATCCGCCTGCCCGATGATTTGACGCTCTTGGCTCTGCGCCGGAACGCTGGGGGAAGCGCTTGGGAAAAATGATGTTTTCAAGCTTGACAGTCGCCGGAGCTGTCATTAAAAGAACCACCAAGATGTACTGAGACCTAAGGGGGTGGGCCAAGATGGTTTCCCCAAAGAGGTCGCGCCGGTACCAAGAATGCCGGTAGCACAGGGCTGTATGCGAACCGTTGATGCGGCTCGTCGTGTGCGGAACAGGAAACAAAAACCACAGGAGGACACAGTGAAGAAACTAGGGATCGTAATCGGACTGGTGACGCTGGCCGCGATGGCCACGCAGTCGTTGGCCGACGTGCAGAATATCCGCCTCAGCGGCGACATCCGCGTGCGCGGGTATTACTTCAACAACGCCTCACTGCTGAAGGCGTTGGAGTCTGAAAAAGATGTTGAAGACTCCTTCATTACTCAGCGGACACGAGTTAGTCTGGAGGCAGATCTGGAAGACCATGTGCTGGTCGTGGTCGGGCTGCGGGCGGAGGGCGTCTGGG
>CALBCO010000052.1 GCA_937927265.1 uncultured Verrucomicrobiae bacterium
CCGACGACGGCAGCTACGGCGAGAAAGGGCTGGTGATTGACCCGTTGAAGCGGTTGATTGGCCAAATAGATTACGTCTTGGCCATCGGCCCGATTCCGATGATGCGCGCGGTGGCCAACGTCACCCGCGAAGCCAGGATCAAGACGGTGGTCAGCCTCAACCCGATCATGGTGGACGGCACCGGCATGTGCGGCGGTTGCCGGGTGTTGGTGGGAGGCCAGAACAAGTTTGCCTGTGTGGATGGTCCTGAATTCGACGCGCATCAGGTGGACTTCGACATCTTGACCAAACGCAACGCGATGTACCGCGACCACGAACGCGCCGCGTTGGAACGTCACCAATGCAAGCTGGCGGAGGCGCGCTAACATGGCCAACACTCTCAAACCCGCCGAGCGCGTCAAGATTCCCCGGCAGCACATGCCGGAACAGGACGCCACCGCTCGCAGTCGCAATTTCCAGGAGGTCAACCTCGGTTTCACCTTCGAACTTGCCAAGACCGAAGCCGCCCGGTGCCTCGAATGCGCCAGCCCGAAATGCCTGCAGGGTTGCCCGGTCGGCGTGAAAGTCAAAGAGTTCGTCGCGCTTGTGCTCGACGGCAAATATCTCGAAGCCGCCGCCAAAGTCCGCGAGGACAACGTCCTGCCCGCTGTCACCGGCCGCGTTTGTCCGCAGGAAGAACAATGCGAAGGCGCATGCGTCATCAGCAAGAAATTCGGCGCGGTCGGCATCGGCTACCTCGAACGGTTCGTTGCCGACTACGAACGCCAGTCCGGTAAGGTCGGCCTACCGGCCATCGCGTCGAAAACCGGCAAGAAAGTCGCCATCATCGGCAGCGGCCCCGCCGGACTGAGCGCGGCGGGTGACCTCATTCAGCGCGGCCATGAAGTCACGGTGTTCGAGGCACTCCATGAAATCGGTGGGGTGCTGATTTACGGCATCCCGGAATTCCGGTTACCCAAAGACATCGTCCACGATGAAGTCGAAAACATGCGTCGAATGGGCGTGAAGTTCGAGACCGACGTGGTTGTCGGTCAGACGGTGACCGTGGACGAGTTGCTCAACGAAGAAGGGTTCAGCGCGGTGCTTGTGGCGACGGGCGCTGGCCTGCCGCAATTCCTCGGCGTGCCCGGTGAAAACCTCTGCGGCGTCTATTCGGCCAACGAATTCCTCGCTCGGGTCAACCTGATGAAAGCCTACCGACCGGACGAATTCGACACGCCGATCTTTGATTGCCGCGGCAAGAATTGCGCCGTCATCGGTGGCGGGAACACCGCGATGGACGCGATTCGCAGCGCCAAGCGGCTCGGCGCCAAAAACGCCTACATCATTTACCGGCGCAGCGAAGCGGAGATGCCGGCTCGATTGGAAGAAATCAAACACGCCAAGGAGGAAGGCATCCAACTGCTCTTGCTCAACAACCCGGTTGAATTCATCGGCGACGAAAACGGCTGGCTCAAGGCCGTTCGGCTCATCAAAATGGAACTCGGCCCCGCCGACGAATCAGGGCGGCGTCGGCCGGTGCCGCTTCCCGGCTCCGAATATGAATTGCCACTCGATGTGGCAATTATTGCCGTCGGCACCACCAGCAACCCGCTGGTCCAATCCACCACCCCCGACATCCAGACGCGCAAGGGCGGCTATATCGTGGCCGACCCGGCGACATTGAAGACAAGCAAGCGCGGCGTGTTTGCTGCCGGCGATATTGTGACGGGGGCGGCGACGGTGATTCTTGCGATGGGCGCTGGGCGCACGGCGGCCAAGGCGATTCACGAGTATTTGCAGACCGGTCAGTGGTAGAAACAATATGCACGAAATGTCCATCGTCGAAGCCCTGCTGGACGCGATTCAGCAAGAGCTGAAGGCGTATCCGGGCACGACCGCGCAAGTGGTCCACGTCCGTTACGGCCAGTTGCGGCTGATCGTGCCGGAGACGTTGCAGTTTTGTTTTGCGGCGGCCACCCGCGAGACGTCGTTGGCTGGCTGCCGTCTGGAACTCGAAGAAGTCCCAGCCACGGCGCGCTGCGAACAATGCCGGCAGGAGTTCCCCGTTGCTGAAGAATGGTTCCTCTGTCCGACTTGTGGCACAATGGCGGCACTGGTGACGGGACGCGAGTTGGAGTTGGTGAACCTCGAACTGGAACAACCACAACCAGTGGAGTGTGTCTCATGAACCGATTGACCGAGACGTTGAAATTCGATGCCGAGCGCGACCCGGCGTTTGCGAAGGAAATCATGGCGCGGCCCGGCGGCGAAAAGTTGTTTGGGTGTATCCAATGCGGGACATGTTCGGCGACGTGTCCCGTTTCTATTTATATGGATCACACCCCGCGGCAAATCATGGTGCTCACGCGCGCCGGGTTCAAAGACGAGGTGCTGCGCAGCCGCACGATCTGGCTTTGCGCCTCGTGCTACGCCTGCACGGTGGATTGCCCGAAGGAAATCAAAATCACCGACATCATGTACGCCCTGAAACGCCGCGCCATTCAGGACGGCGCGTATCCGAAACGATTCCCCATCCCGGTACTGGCGCGCGAGTTTTTCAAGATGGTACGCCGGCGCGGGCGCGTCACCGAGAGCGAATTGGTGATGCGGCTGATGCTGCAAACAAACTGGCTGAGGAATATTCCGTTCCAACGTTATACACGGACAGAAAAGAGATGTTCAAGAAGGAAGAATTGGACATCGTGGACGTCACCACATGGCAGAGCGTGAGGGCAGAGATAACCGTTGACGCTGCGGAGAACACTAATGCTGTGGGTATCTTTGGTGAAAAGCCTATGGCAGCTTCCTATGGCGAAGCTCTGGATATGTGCGAAGCCTGCGAAAAGAATGGCATAAAGCTCGCTATCGGCCACCAG
>CALBCO010000053.1 GCA_937927265.1 uncultured Verrucomicrobiae bacterium
GCCGGAGAGATCAAATTGATTTGGGTGGACGAGCGGTTCAGCCAGGAGGAATGCACGTAGATGTCGTCGATTCTGGTGACATCCAACGGGCGTTTGCAGGTGCAGAACGACGGCATTCGTGTCGGCGGGAGCGGCGAAGACTGCTGCTGCGAGCCGGATCCCTGCGACGTACCCGGCGGCTGTGATCCACCGCCCCCGCCTTACCCACCGCCGGATAACTGCGATGATCCGTTTTTGGTGTACGCGACACTGACCGGTTTCAGCTTGAATAGCGGGTGCGTTGATAGCTATTCCTGCGAGAATACTCCGACGCCAGTCAACGTGGTTTCCGATAAGATTCAGATACTCGACGGCTTTGGCGGAGGCGCCCCGCTGCTGCTCAACGGCGTTTGGCTGGTTAACAGTAACGCGGACTGGCCAAGAAAGATCGGCCCCAACCCCAAAAGATACTACAATTGGAGAATTGGCAGTAACGAATGCGACCCAAACTTCGGTTTGGTGTTTACTCTTGGTGGCGCGCTCTGGGTGGAGTTCCAGTGTCTTGGATCTCAGCAACAGGTAAGGGCTTTGATCAGAGATCTTCCGGGCGGGATGAATCCTTGCTTCGCATCAGACAATGGCAAAATATACGATTCGGGTTGGGTCAACTATATTGCCGCGCCAGACACGCGGGTGACCGTCGCAGTGCCAAATCTTTACGGGGTGCCGAACACTGCTTTTACGCCGGGATTGATCACGCTCAATTTCTGTGCTCAGGAGTGCTAGGTGCAGCTGAGTGTAGAGCATTCAATACGACACACGACTTGTTTGCAGTGCCCGCGGCTTTGCTTTGCCAACGCCAAATGCCGTGAGTCTGGCCTGAGCATTCTTGATCACACTTACGGCAAGCCGTGCCCCATAAACCGCTTCGGTGCGTGCAGCAGGCCGCCGGAGCCAATAGACCCTGACTACGTGCCGACGCCGGAGAACGCGATAAAAGGAGGTTGTGGATGCGCCAAATAGACGACCTCCCTGAGATCGAGCTTCACGTCGCATTCGTCTGGGACTGCGACAGGTGCGGTTCGGAAAACTGGTGTCGGTCGGTTTGCATGGAAAGTGCGTGGATGGAACAGCACGAGCCGGACATGGTGAAGGAACAGGCCGATTCGATTGGTGACTGGCACACGTACCCGGAAGCGGTAATATGCGGTGAGTGTGGGGCGACGTATCGGGCCGGAACGGGAGACTATGAATGACACCGGAAGCAAAAACAGCGGCGCTCAAGGCTCCGTTTCCGTGGTTTGGAGGAAAGTCGCGGGCGGCGCGACTGATCCTTGACGGCATTGGGCCGATTCAAAACTACGTCGAGCCGTTCGGCGGTTCGCTGGCGGTGCTGCTTGCAAATACGAGCCCGCCTACGTTCGAGACGGTCAACGATCTGGACCGATACATCGCAAACTTTTGGCGAGCGGTAAAGCACGACCCCGCGGGTGTTGCAGAGCACGCCGACTGGCCGGTCAACGAGGCCGATCTTGAGGCAAGACATTATTGGCTTGTGTCTACGGGCGCGGCACAACTCGCGGCGGGAATGGCAAGCCCGGACTACTACGACGTAAAGATTGCGGGCTGGTGGGTTTGGGGGCAGTGCTGCTGGATTGGGCGTGGTTGGTGCGACGGCCAAGGGCCGTGGCACGCAACACCTGAAGGCTGGAAGAAGATCCGCGATTCCGGGCGTGGCGTGAATCGGCAACTCCCGCACATGGGCAATTCCCGGCGTGGCGTGAATCGGCAACTCCCGCACATGAGCGATTCTGGGCTAGGTGTGATCCGACAACCCCCGCAACCTGGAAGTTCGGTGCAGGCGCGGCGAGATTTCATTCTGTCGTACATGGAGCAACTCGCGAACCGACTTCGGTCCGTGCGGGTTGCGTGCGGCGACTGGCGGCGGGTGTTGACGCCGACCATTACGTTTAAGCTGGGCGTGACAGGTGTTGTGCTTGACCCGCCCTACGGCGAGGGCGATATAGACTACACCGTCGGCGGGAACCAAACAAGCGTGGCAGATGAGGTTCGGGATTGGGCAATCGCCAACGGCGACAACCCCGACTTGCGCATTGCTCTTTGCGGTTACGAGGGGCGGCACAACATGCCCGGCGACTGGCGGGTTGCCGAGTGGCGCGCCACTGGAGGATATGCAAATACGGCCAAAAACAACAAACAAGGCAACGTTAACCGTCATCGGGAGCGGGTGTGGTTTTTGCCGCATTGCCCGAAGCCGACTGGTATGCTTGTGGAGGTCAAATGATCGGCAATTTCACGACGCATGAGGCCGATCTGAACCGGAGACAGCCGGAGGGAGCCAATGGAGAACAAACTCCGATCTCCGCCCGATGCTTCCACGAGTGCAAGCGAAACGTGCGGAGAAAGGCCCGATTCGGGCGGTGCGACTACTGCGGTTGTCGCGATTGCTGTCGAGCCCACGGGCCTTGACAGAGGGAGAGGCGGGCTGACATGGCGACATCCGGGCGGAAAAACAAGGGTTCGGATTCACGAAGGGACAAGCTGGGGGGTTCACGTCCACGAGGACCCGGACCTGAGGTGATGGTCGCGATTTCCGATTTGCACTGCG
>CALBCO010000054.1 GCA_937927265.1 uncultured Verrucomicrobiae bacterium
CGGCCGCGATCGAGCCGAGCGACACATACCGCCAAATACCACACACCACCCCCCAGACCACCAACGCGACAACCAACGGTCCCGGCAACATCGCCGCCATCGCTCCCGCCGAGGTCGCCACCCCCTTGCCGCCTCTGAACCGCAGCCAGCACGTCCAATTGTGCCCGGCAATCACCGCCACGCAGCACACAATCTGAAGTTTCACGCCGCCGTCGAACCACCGCGGCGACACAAACACCGGAATAAAACCTTTCAGCGCGTCTATCAGCAACACCGCGATCCCCGGCCCCTTGCCCAGCGCCCGCATCACATTTGTCGCCCCGATATTGCCGGACCCGATCGTGCGAATATCAATCCCCTGCGCCTTACCCCACAAAAAACCCGTCGGCACCGAGCCGATCAAGTACGCGACTAGCGCACACCCGATGTAAATCACTGCCGTCATGGTCGCGACTCTACGGAAATCGCCGGACGCCAGCAAGCGCGCAAAACGCCACCGCCGCCAGTACCGGGGTCAACAACGGCACACCGGTCACCCGCGCGATTTCCTGCGCCACCCACGGCAATGCCCACGCCGTCACTGCCAACCACCGCACCGGCAACATCAACAGCGCCGGCAACGCCAACACCGCGTCATAGATGCCCACGTAAACGTTAAACACCGCCGTTCCGGCCAGAGTCGCCGCCCACAACCGTTCCCGGTGGCCATCGCCACGCCACCATTCCCGGCCCAACCAGGCCAGCCAGGTCGTAATCACCACTGCCACAAACACCCAACCCGCCGCCGTCGCCCGATCACCAGCAAGCAATCGGACAAACGATGCCACATCCACAAACTTCCACGTCCGAAACACCGCTGTGTTCTCCCCGGTCGCCTGCGCATACCGGGTCAACACTCCAACGTAATCCTCACCCGCTCGCCCACCTACCGCCAGCCACGACACTGCTCCCAATGCGGCAGCCCCCCCGGCAAAACCGGCCAATACCCGCCAGCGCCGGCCGACCACCAACATCGGCAAAACCGCCACCAGCCACGTCGGTTTGTACAAACACAACGCCAAGACGCCACCCGCCAACAACGACCGCTCCCGCCGGTCCGCCCACACCGCCACCGACACCGCCGCGAATCCAAACGCCGCCACCTGCCCGCCCACCCAGCACTCGATCACAAACGGCTCGAACGCCAGCGCCGGCAATAACCAGCGCCGATCCCAACGCGCAACGCCTGCCGCGAACAACGTCAATCCAATCGCCAGCCATACCGCGAACGACCACGCGAACGGCAACCGGGCCAAAGGACGAAACAGCAACGCGAAAAACGGAGCGTTGGCAAACGGCAGAAACACCCCCGGTTCCGCTGCCGGAAATAGTTCGTGGTAAAGTTGGTGTTGGAGTTGCAGATCGTACAAACGGTCGCCGCCGTGCTCGTTCAGAATCCGCCCGGCCACGTAAAATGCCGCGTAATCGCCACCGAGCATCGAGCCGAACCACGTCCGTCCATCGCGCGCAGTGGCAAACGCCACTGCCACCACCACTACCACCACACCGAGCACGCCGACACACACAAACCGGCCGCGCCGGTCAGTTAGAATCGTCTGCGCCATACCAGGCCCAATCCCGCCACCAGCGCGCACCCCGCCACAAATACATCACCCCACTCGGTGTAAAATGTCACCGGCGGGTCCACCGGCACAGTCAATTCAGTATTCAGCGTGCCGGGCACAAACGGCTCTAGCCGCGACCGCACCACGCCGCGCGCATCCACGACACAGGTCACACCGTGATTCGTGCAGCGCACCAACGGCCGCCGCGTCTCGATGGCGCGGAATTGCGCATTGGCAAGGTGCATCTCGGCTGCCGGCGACTGCTTGAACCACGCGTCATTGGTCAGATTCACCATGAACTGCGCCCCGCGACGGACAAATTGCCGATACACTGCCGGCACCGTGTCCTCAAAACAAATCACCACGGAGAAGCGGACGGAAGAGTGGAGGGGGGGAAGATTGGAGGATTGCGCCCCCTCATCCTTCCCTCCTTTGATCCTTCCAATCTCGAACACCGTGAACTCCCGGCCCCGTTCGAGGCTACCTTCAATGGGCGTCAGCCATTTCATGAACGGCAACGCCTTCCGCCACGGCACGTACTCACCAAACGGCACCAAATGAATCTTCCGGTAAATCTGCTGAATCACGCCATCCGGGCGCACCAACACCGCCGCGTTGAACGCTTCCGGCGGTTGCGAGTACGGCGTGAAATCCAGCGTGCCGGCCAACAATGGCGCCTCGGCTTGCGCGGCGAGGTTGGTGACCAACGCAAACGATTCCGCGTCGTACCGAACCGCCTCCGGTGTCGCCGTCTCCGGCCAGAGGATCAAGTCCACCGGCTGATATGCCAACGCCTGTTCCGTCAGTGACCGGTACCGCTCCAAAATCATCGGCTTCTCGGCCGGATCGAATTTCAGGTTCTGCAGGATGTCGCCCTGCACCAGCGCCAACCGCAATGTCCGTCCCGTCTCCGGCCGGCGCAGATGACCGACCCCGTTCATGAACGCCGCGCACACCAGCAGCATCGCCGCGTAAAACTCCCAACTTGGCCGGCGCATTGGTTCGCCCGCGCTCATTTGCCGAAGGAACCGACGGACCGTGAAGAAGAAGGCGAGGTTGACCACCGCAATCAGCGCCGATACACCGTACACTCCGGTGGCGTCGGCGAACTGAATCAACGGCAGCGCGGTGTGTTGCGACACGCCGAGCATGTTCCAGCCGAAACCGCCGAACAAAAACCAACCACGCCACCATTCCAACACCACCCACCCCGCGCTTCCGGCCATGATGGCCAACAAATTCCGCCACAACGAATCCATTTCCGGCAACAACCGTGCAAACCAGATACCGGCCAAACCGAAATACAACGCCAAAAACGCCGCCAATCCCGCCGCCCCGGCCACCGCCAACACGACCGGCGTCCCGGCCACCGTGGTGCACACAATCCACCAGACCGTTGCGCCAAAGAAGACCAACCCGGCCAGATACCCCCGGCGGAACGCCTCACCGGCGGTCGCCCCTTGCACCGCAAACAACAGCGGCACCAACGCCACCCAAGCCACCTGCCCCGCATTGAAAGGCGGATACGCCACCATAAGAAGCAAACCGGTCGCGACCGGCAACAGCCAGCGATTTAGGAGAAGTTTCAAGCCGCGCGTAAATCCGAACTCCGAAATCCTAAATCCGCAACAAGCACGAAGCACGAAATTGCAAACAGTGACCGCTGAGAAATGTTTATTGCCGTTTGCTTCATTCGGATTTGTTTCGGATTTCGCAATTCGTGCTTCGGATTTCTTCTAGGCGTTTTTGCCGCAGCATTGTTTGAACTTCTTGCCGCTGCCGCAGGGGCAGGGTTCGTTGCGGCCCACTCTCGGCACATCGCGGCGGATGGGCGCGACGGCTTCTTGGATCGCTTGGTCCACGATGTCATTCTTGTTGACGGCCGGCGCAGCGGGTTGACCAGGCTGACGGAAGGCTGAACCGGAAGAAAGTTCTGGCGCGCTCAACTGCATTGGCAGGGCGCGCAGGAAATTTTCGAAGGCGGCCAGGGACGAGGCCGACCGAAAGACGTTGGTCGCAATCTCGTTTTTGACGTTACTCATCATTTCATCGAACATGGTGAACGCCTCGGACTTGTATTCCGTGAGCGGATCACGCTGGCCGTAGCCGCGCAAGCCAATGCCGACGCGCAACTGGTCCATGTTGTAGAGATGTTCCTGCCAGAGGCGGTCGAGGGCGTTGAGCACGATCAGCCGCTCGACCATCCGCAACGTCTCCGGCTGTTCATGGGCGACCTTGGCC
>CALBCO010000055.1 GCA_937927265.1 uncultured Verrucomicrobiae bacterium
GGCGCACATTCTCGCTGCCGGTGGTGGCAGCCGTGCTGACGATCATCGGCTATTCGATCAACGACACGATTATTGTGTTCGACCGGGTACGCGAAAACCGCAAGCTACGCGGAGGACGATTGAACTACTTTGACTTGATCAATAGCAGCATCAACCAAACGTTGCCGCGCACGATCCTGACGGCCGGCACAACCTTCCTGACGGCGATGTCGCTGTACATCTTCGGTGGCCGGGTGATCAATGATTTCGCGTTCATGTTCCTGATCGGCGTCATCACAGGCACGTATTCTTCGATTTACATCGCCAGTCCGATCGTGCTCTGGTTCCACCGACAGGAATCGAACCGCAAACCCGAACCGGCCAAGGCCTAACGCGTGAACCAACGCTGGATCATTGCTGCACCTGATCCAGTCCTGCGCCAAACCTTGGGGCTGGCACCGGCCATCGTACAGGCGCTCGTCAACCGTGGCTACCGAGACGCCGAGTCGGTCTGTCGGTTTCTCAAGCCTCAACTGCGGCAACTCCACGATCCGTTTCTCCTGCCCGACATGACGGCGGCGGTGGAGCGCATCCGTGCCGGTGGCCGCATCGTTCTTTACGGCGACTATGATGTGGACGGTGTGACCGCTAGCGCATTGCTCTACCGGGTGTTGCGGAAAGCTGGGGCGGATGTCCACTGTTTCTTACCGCACCGACTGGACGAGGGCTACGGACTGACCGCCGCCGGTCTGCAACGGTGTCTCAAGGAACACCGGCCGGAGTTACTCATCACGGTGGATTGTGGAACCAACGCCATTTCTGAAATCTCATATCTCAAATCCCTCGGCGTGGACGTCATTGTCCTCGACCACCATGAACCACCGGCGGAGTTGCCGGCTTGCGCGGCGTTAGTGAATCCGAAACGCGCCGGCGGCGAACCACTGGCGAGTGTCGGCGTGGCGTTCAAGCTCGCACATGCACTGCTCAAACGTGACCGGGCGTTGGCGGAGCGGATTGATCTGCGGGAACATCTCGACCTCGTGGCGGTGGGCACGATTGCTGACTTGGTGCCGTTGACAAGGGAGAATCGGATTCTCGCCAAAGCTGGTCTGGAACGGTTGCCGGCGACGAAGAAGGTTGGGCTACGGGCCTTGCTGAAGGTGGCGGCGGTGCCGGACGAGGTCACGCCGTATCACGTCGGGTTTCGGATCGGTCCGCGATTGAACGCGGCGGGCCGGTTGGCTGACGCGATGGCCGCGCTGGAACTGATGTTGACCGAGAACGGCGACCGGGCGCGGGAACTCGCGGCGTTGTTAAACGAGCACAACGCGAAACGGCAACAGATCGAAGAAAAGATGGTTGCGGCGGCATTGGCGCAGGCCGCAGAGTTCGCCGGTGACCGGGTATTGGTATTGGCGGACGATTCGTGGCATGTCGGGGTGATTGGCATTGTCGCCTCACGGGTGTTGCAGGAGTATTACCGGCCGGTAGTGGTGATTGGCGCGGACGGCAAAGGCTCGTGCCGAAGCATCAACGGGTTTTCCATCGTTGCCGCGCTGACCGAATGCGCAGCGTTGCTCGAGCGGTTTGGCGGTCACGAGATGGCAGCCGGGTTGACGGTGAAGTCCGATCGCATCGGCAAACTACGGGAATCGCTCAACGAGCACGCAGCACGGGTGCTACAGGCGGAAGATTTAGTGCCTTCGGTCAAGGTAGATGCGGTGGTCAGGTTGGAGGACATGGATGCCGAGTTTTTTGAGCAACTCCGTCAGTTTGAGCCCTGCGGGATTGGCAATCCGTCTCCGGTGTTCGCGCTCTGCGGCGTGCGCTTGCGTGGCCAACCGCGGGTCGTTGGTAAAAATCACCTGAAATTTTTTGTGACCGACGGCGAGATTACAGCGGAAGCGGTATGGTGGGGACGCGGTAACGTGGAGTTGCCGCCTCTGCTGGACGTGGCGTTTGTCCCGGAGTTGAACGATTACCGGGGCGTTGAAACCGTGGTGCTGCGAGTGCGTGATGTTCGGGCGAGCGGTCGTTCGGCCTGACAAATCCCGTTGGGCGACTGGCGAATGAATGCCACAAACTCTCGGGCTTCTGGTGTGGTGAAGGCATCGCCCTGGGCGAGTGCCTCAGCCATCGAGAGGTTGGAGCGGTAAACCAACCGGTAAAGTTTTTTCAGTTCGCTGATCGCAGTGGGTGCAATACCGGCGCGTTGGAGGCCAACGGTGTTCAATCCGTGAATTTCGTTGCGTTCGGCCACGGTCGTGAAGGGGGGGGCATCCATGCTGATTCGCGAGAGGCCAGATAGCATGGCAAGGCGGCCGATGCGGATGAATTGGTGGACAACAGATCCGCCAGACAGAAAGGCACGGTCAGCGACGTGGACATGGCCGGCGAGAAGCACAGCATTGGCCAAGATCACACGGTCACCGAGTACGCAGTTGTGGGCCACATGGGAATTCGCCATCAACAGGCAATTGTTTCCGATGATGGTGGCACTCTCCGGGGCGGTGCCGCGGTGGACGGTGACGTATTCGCGGAAAATGTTGTCGTTGCCAATCGTCAAATAGGACCGGCAGGACCGGTCAAACTTCAAGTCTTGTGGCTCATGACCAAGCACGGCGCCGATGTGAATTTGGTTGTTGCGTCCGATGGTGGTGTACCCGGTGAGATGGGCACGGGCCATGACGCAAGTGCCGGCCCCGATGCGGACATGCTCGTCAATGATCGCGTAGGGGCCAACTTCGACGGTCGAGTCTAGCTCGGCTTTCGGGTGAACGATGGCAGTCGGATGAATTGGCATGCACGGGTTATACCGGCTCGGGCGCGGCTTGTCGAGGGTGGAGCAACGGGCGCGCGTTCAGGAGGGGACTGGCTACAAGGTTGCAGCCGACGAGCCGGCGGCTTGTTGTTGAATGTAGGCGATGATTTTTTGGTCGTCATCGCCCGCAGACCAAACATGACGGAGGAAATCAGCGGGATGAATGTTGAGGTTTTGAAGGAACCGCCGGTCGCCGCGGCAGCCATACATGATTTCGGGCGGCAATTCGCCGCGCAGCTTGGCACGGGCCTTGGCGATGATACGCGGCAACCACTTGATGCCATAGGCTGCCGCGTCTTTGGCAGGCAGGTCTGCCAGGGGGATGGTTCGTCCGCTCGCTTGCCCTTTCTGTATGGTGAGGAAGAAGTACCGTCGCACCGACGTGATCCGCAGCGCATCGCCAAACGATGGGGCACCGTCGGTACAGTAGTCTTCAGCAAAGTCGTAAAGTTCCTGTACCGTGCAACCAATGCTGGCGAGGAACGCACATTCCCGTGGGGTGAGATAGAGAATCGTCTCGCGATTTCCCCGCCGGTATTGGTCAACAGCCTTGTCGTAACAGTGCTGAAACTGGGCGACCCAATCGTAGCCACACATGGCTCAAGTGTAGTCACCAGTAATGTAGTTTTCCAGTTGCTCGATGAGGAGTTTCTGGTCGGTGATCATCGTCTTGACCACATCGCCAATGCTGACGACGCCCACGAGCTTCCCATTCTCCAGCACGGGGAGGTGGCGGACGTGTTTGTCGGTCATCAGGCCCATACACTGTTCGACGGAATGGGTGGGAGTCACATAGTACACACTGCGGGTCATCAACTCGCGTACGGTGGTTTTTTTCGATTCGCGGCCTTTGAGGGCGACCTTTCGGGCATAATCGCGCTCGGAGAAAATCCCGACGACTTTTTCCTTGTCCACGACGATCAGCGCTCCGATGTCCTTGTCGGCCATCAGTTGCAGCGCTTCGAACACGGTGGCCGTGGGTGCGATGGTGTGGATCTTACCCTTCTTGGCCTGTAGCATTTGTTGTACGCTACTCATGGTGCGGTTCCTTTCGTTTGTTTCGCGTTATCCGAGTCGCAGATTACTCCAACGCCGCCGCAGGTCAAGGTGCAATCCGCACTTGCGGCAAGCCACTGTGGAAAGCATTGTGATGGCAGTGGTGGCCGGATGCGGCGGCGGCCACGTTGCGGGTAGTGGATTCAATACTGCGGGATTGTGGGATCAATGCGTTTGGCCCAAGCGTTGATTCCACCGGCGACGTTTTTCAGCTTTGGATAACCCTTCTGGCGCAGGAAGTGCAGGGCGCGAGCGCTGCGGCTGCCCATCTTGCAATGCAGCACGATGAGTTTGTCCTTGGGCAGTTCGGCGTACCGCTTCGGCAGATCCGGTAGCGGTAGTTTGTAACTGTCTGGAATGACGCCGATTGCAAATTCGTCGGGATTACGCACGTCCACCAACAGGAAATCGTCACCGCGGTCGCGCATGGCCTTGAGTTCCTCGACACTGATTTCGTCGGGGCCGAGTTCCTCGTCGGGTTGAGCCGCAATCGAATCGCCGTAGCTCCCAGCGGTTTCGCCTCGGCCGAGACCGCAGAACTCCAAGTAGTCAATCAACTTGGTGATGGTCGGCTGCGGGCCGCAGAGCGGACAGTGGGGATCTTTGGGGATGTTGTATTCGCGGAAGGTCATCTCCATTGCATCGCAGCGGAGCAACCGGCCCAGGAGCGGCTGACCTTTGCCCAAGATGAGTTTGATGGCCTCGGTGGCTTGGATGTTGCCGATGATGCCGCAAATCACACCGAGCACGCCGCCTTCGGCGCAACTTGGCACCAGGCCCGGCGGCGGCGGTTCGGGATACCAGCACCGATAACACGGCCCGCCCAAGTGCGGCGCGAACACGCTGACCATCCCTTCCCAGCGGAAAATCGAACCATAGACGTTGGGCTTCTGGAGCATCACGCAGGCATCATTGACCAAGTACCGGGTCGGGAAGTTGTCAGTGCCGTCAATGATGAGGTCGTAGTCCTTGAGGATGGCGAGCGCGTTGTCGCTGGTGAGTTTGACGGGGTGGGGGATGAAGCGCAGGTGGGGGTTGATGGCTTTGAGTTTTGCTTCGGCACTCTCGAGTTTGTGTTTGCCGACATCGCCGGTGAAATGAAGAATTTGGCGCTGGAGGTTCGAGAAATCCACCGTATCGAATTCAACCATGCCAATCGTGCCGACACCGGCAGCGGTCAAATAAAGTGCCAACGGCGAGCCAAGCCCGCCGCCGCCGATGAGCAACACTTTGGCCGCCTTGAGTCGTTCTTGGCCTTCCAACCCGACTTCGGGCAGGATCAGGTGGCGCGAGTAGCGTTTGATCTCTTCGTTCGTGAGTTTTTCGCAATGGGTAATGATCGGGTTCATAGAATCTCCAAGGGTTCAGGTTGAAATTACCAAGGGGATTCGCCCAGCCGCCGCCATCGGGCGGACCGGTCTTTAACGGAGTCGCCGGGATTGCACCCCTTGGCGTTAACGAGGACGCCGACACGCGCGTTCGCGGCGAAGAGTCGGCCCAAAGGGATGAACAGGGGCCGGCCCAGGCGTTGGCGCAACGCGGCCGGGTAGTCCTGCGGACGCAGTGAGGCGTCGAGGCGCGGAATTGTGACAGGTTGGGTCGCGATGGCACTCATGCCGGTTGCGGCGGAAGATGCGGTGGAGTTGACCAAATTGCAAGTGCGGGCCGGAGTCAGGTTATCGCCGCGACGAAACAGCTTCAGAGAGCTGGTGGAGGTGAGGGGATTCGAACCCCTGACCTCCTCGTTGCGAACGAGGCGCTCTACCAACTGAGCTACACCCCCCAGCGGGACAATGCGCGCGAATGTAGCGGTTCGCCCGGCCTGCGTCAACGTCACTTTTCTGCCAACGGCCAGCCGCTGGCACGTGGGGTGCTGGATGGAAAGTGCTATGAAAATAAATCACGGCAAGACACATCATCGGCAGACCGTCACGCTGGGGGAGCTGGTGGATACCGTCACCAAAATGGCGCACAACGAGCGGTTGGGCGCATTGATTGTGGCCGATTTAATCAACTCGCGAAAGATTCGTTTGGAAGGCCGGTTTCACAACCGGCGTGTGGTGGTTGGCTGACCTTCCGGCTCGTTGTTGACCAATCAGTCGTCGCGCGTGCTCATTTTTGGGCGGCCTGCCCAGAAATGAGCATTTTTCGTTTGAGCGCGGGGCGGTGATCGGCTGCCAGCGGCGGTGGCCAGAGTGTGTTGCTGAAATGCAAGCGACCGCAGGTGTTAACTCATCTTCCACAGTAAGGGTAGCGCTGATGGTTTTTTGAGGAGCGACGCTTTCGGTTTCTGAGGAATCTGGCAGGTGTCGCCTCGTTCGCAAGCCGGTGGACGGAGTGACCGATGAATACCGGTCACTGGTCGAAGCCCGGCGCACCTCGCACGGGCCGCGCCAAGTCACCGTCGCCACGCTGGCGAAACGGCCGGGTTGGGACGCACAAGTCCCTGCCAGTGGGGAGCAACTCGACAAACTGCTCGACGGCCAACCCCGCCCCCAGCAATTGCCATTGCCCGACGGCACGACACCGGTCGCGCCGGCACCGGCAACCGAACCGCCCGAGTGGCGGGCGATG
>CALBCO010000056.1 GCA_937927265.1 uncultured Verrucomicrobiae bacterium
GGAAACAAGAAGCCGAAACAAAATCAAAGAGTCAAAAGGACAAAAACAACCACGAAAGAAGTCGCCATGACTGAACTGAACAAAAAAAAACTGAACCACAACCTTCCACGAGGTACCGTAAAATAGTTACCGGGAGTTCCCTTTGGTTTTATTGAGTCAATTCATGTTTCGGCTTCTCAATTGCCTGTGGTTGCGGCAGAGTCGGTGGCGTGAGAGCGGTCAAGTTTCTCATCGCGATCTTGCTGCTGCCGGCCTGCGGGGCGTTGGCACTGACCGGTTGGCAGGTCGGCGCGACGTTGGTCAGTCCGGTGGGGCCCGTCGCGTGGGCGTTTGGGTCTGGTTATGGATTGTGGCTGGCGGTGTTCGTTTTGTTGCCGCGACCGACGCGGACATACGTGTTGGGCCACGAACTGACCCATGCTTTGTGGGCGCTGTTGATGGGGGCGCGGGTCAGCGGGCTGCGGGTGCGCAAGTCAGGCGGCCAAGTCAAGACAAGCAAGACCAATTGGCTGGTCGCGCTCGCCCCGTATTTTTTCCCGTTTTATGCGATGCTGTTTTTGGCTGTATTTTTTGTGGTGCATTGGTTTTGGCCGCTGGAGCGGTGGTTCCCGGTGTTGTTTTTTCTTGTGGGCTTGGGTTGGAGCTTCCATGTCACCTTCACCTTGGCGACTCTGTTGGCGGTGGACCAACCAGACGTGCAATCGCAAGGCTGGCTGTTTTCGATGGTGGTGATTTTCAGCATGAATATCGTGGTCCTGGCGCTCACGGCGGCGGCGTTGTCGGACCGCGTGACCGTGGGGGATGTGTGCCGGCTGGCCGCCAACGATCTGCGGCTCGCCTATGGATGGACGCTCGACAAGTTGGCCGGGCTATGGCAACATGGGCGGGCGTGGTTGCCGAGGTGAAGATGAATCTCACAGACATACTTGGGGTTGAGCAAATCGTACCCCATCTGACGGCGCGAGACCGGTGGGAGGTCATTGACCGATTGCTCGACGTGTTGGTGGCGACGGGGAAAGTGCGCGCGGCCGACCGTGAATTGTTCGCGCGAGCCGTCCGCCAACGGGAGCAGAAACAAACCACCGGGATTGGCTATGGCATTGCGTTGCCACACGCCAGCGTGCCCGGCCTGTCCCAGGGGGTGGCGGCTCTCGCCCGGCTAAACCCACCGGTGGATTTTCTGGCGCTCGACGGCCAGCCGGTCTCGCTTTGCGTGTTGTTTCTGACGCCGCAGGGGGAATTTCAGTCGCACTTGTTCACGCTCTCCGCACTCGCCCGGTTTCTGGCCGACGCCGCGCAGCGCCGGCAACTGGAAAGCGCCGCGACGGCGGCGGAGATATACGCGCTGTTCCACCAGGCGAACGATTGACATGCCCGCTGTACCTGAACTGCTGGCCGCCGCCGTGGAACAAGCCTTGAACGGCCCCGCGTTGATCGCGCCGTGCGCAAATCCGCAGTTTGGCGACTACCAAGCCAACGGCGTCATGGCCCTTGCCAAACAACGCCGCCAAAATCCCCGGCAACTCGCCGCGGAAGTCGTTGCCCAACTCCATCTGGACGACATCTGCGAGCTGCCGACGGTCGCGGGGGCCGGATTCATCAATTTCCGCCTCAAACCCGAGTTTGTGGCCCGGCAAGTCACCGCCGCCGCTCAGGACGAGCGGCTGGGCGTGCCGCTCGCCAAGCCGGTGAAAACGGTGGTGGTGGATTTCTGCGGAGTAAACGTCGCCAAACCCATGCACGTCGGCCATATCCGCTCGACGATCATTGGCGACTGCCTCAGCCGCGTGCTCCGGTTCCTGGGCCACCGGGTGATTACCGACAACCACATCGGCGATTGGGGAACGCAGTTTGGGATGTTGCTGCTGGGTTGGAAGCAATACCGCGACGATGGCGCGTTGGCCACCGACCCGATCGGGGAGTTGCTCCGCCTCTACAAGTTCGTCCACGAAAAACCAGAACTGCGCGACGCCGCCAAGGCGGAATTGGTCAAACTACAGCAAGGCGACCCGGAAAACCGCGCGATTTGGGAACGCATCATCGCGTTGTCGCAGCAGGAGTTTGAGAAGATTTACCGGCGATTGGGGGTGACGTTTGACTACACGCTGGGCGAAAGTTTTTACAATCCGATGTTGCCGTCCGTGGTGGCCGAACTCCAGCAACGCGGCTTGGCGGTCGAAAGCGACGGCGCGCGGTGTATCTTCTTCGAGGGCCAGAGCGCGCCGCTGATCATTCAGAAGGCCGACGGCGCGTTTCTCTACGGCACCACCGACCTCGCCACGTTGAAATATCGAATGGACCGCTGGCATCCCGACGAAATCATTTATGTCACCGATGGCCGGCAACAACTGCATTTCCAACAAGTCTTCGCCGCCGCTCGGAAATGGTTTCCCGTCGTTCCCGATTTGCGGCACGTGTGGTTTGGCGCCATCCTCGGCGAAGACGGCAAACCATTGAAAACCCGCTCCGGTGATCTTCTCAAACTCGACGAGTTGCTTAACGAAGCCGAAGAACGCGCCTTGGCCATCGTGACCGCGAAGAATCCAGAGTTGCCGGCCGAGACGCGCCGACACATTGCCCGGGCCGTCGGCATCGGCGCGGTCAAATACGCCGACCTCAGCCAGAATCGGACGACGGATTACGTGTTTAGCTGGGACAAAATGCTGGCGATGACCGGCAACACTGCCCCCTATCTGCAATACGCCTACGTCCGCATCCAAAGCATCTTTCGCAAAGCCGGCGGCGAGCCGTCCGCCGGGGACATCACGATCGAGCACCCGGCGGAATTCAACCTGGCCAAACATCTGTTGCGCTTCCCGGAGACATTGCAGGCCGTGGCTGATGACGACAAGCCGAACTGGTTGACCGCTTATCTCTACAACCTGACTGGCAAGTTCAGCACATTTTACGAGAATTGCCCGGTGCTCTCCTCCGCCGAGCCGACGCGCTCCGCCCGGCTGCGCCTCTGCCGGCTCACCGCCGCCGTCATCCGGCAAGGACTGTACCTGCTCGGCATCGAAACGATCCCCGCCATGTAACAACCCGCGACGGTTGCGGCGCCGGGCGAGCTGTGTTAGAGGAATCCCATGAACCCAACGAACAATCTGCAGCCTCAGGATCGAGTGACTTTTGCGCGGGATTGTGAAGTCACACAAATCCCCAGCGGCGCGAAGATCACCATCGGCCGCAACGTGGAAGGCTTGGTGACGCAAACGCTCGGCGGCTATGTCACGTTGCAGATCACCGCGCAGAGCATGCTCGTCCAAGTGGCAAACCGCGACCTCGACGCCTTGCTCAAAAACGGCCAGCCGGTGGCTGTGGCGAGCGCCCCTGCCTCCCCCACCAACAGTGGCCCCGCCCAAGAAGCGGATGTGTGGGGCGTGTTGAAAACGTGCTATGACCCGGAGATTCCACTGAACATCGTGGATTTGGGCCTCGTGTACGATGTCCGCCTGACGCCCTTGCCCTCGAACCGCAGCCGGGTGGATGTGAAGATGACGTTGACGGCGGTCGGGTGCGGCATGGGGCCGGTGATCGCCATGCAAGCGCGCGACAAATTGTTGCAACTGCCCGGTGTCGAAGAGGCCAATGTTCAGATTGTATGGGATCCCCCGTGGAATCAGGGGATGATTTCCGAGGAAGGCAAAAAGCGCCTTGGCCTCTGGTAATCACCGCGCCGCCCCGTTGAGGGGCCGCCATGGGCTGAACCACGGACGCGGCGTGGGCCGGGGCGTGTCGCCCCGCAAACAGTACAAACCGTTCTCCGGCGGCCCCGTGCCCACCACCACGCACGACGTGCTGTTGCAGCCGGTGCCGACCACCACCGGGGTGCTGTACCGGATGGGCGCCCCGACATCGTAACTCCACCACTCGCGACCGTCTGAGCCGGCCAGGCAATGCACCCGGCGCTGCATGGTGCCGACCAACACTTCCGGTTGGCCGTCGTGGTTGATGTCGCCAACGGCCGGCGCGGACAGCACGGGCGCGCGCAACTCCACCGTCCATCGCGGCCGGCCGTTGCGGAGATTCAAGCACGTCACGCGGCCCGTCGCGCCAGCCACGACGCCTTCCAGAACCCCGTCGCCATCCACATCGGCCAACGCCACTTGGTTGCGGGACGGCGTGCGGCCTTCTTCGCCCAACCGGTAGGTCCACAACGACGCGCCACTCCGGCCCTCGAGCGCGTAGAGCAGACCGTTTTGGCAAACGGCCAGCGCGTCGTTGACGCCATCGCCCGTGATGTCCACCACGGTGGGCGGGCTGACAAAGTTGTCGGGCGCCGCAAACCGCCACCGCGGCCGGCCATCCGCCAGTGCCAGGCAATGCAACGTGTTGTCCCCGGCAGCGACCCAGGCCGACTGCTCATCCAGCGCGGGCGCGACGGTTACTTTCGCCAGTTTCAACGACCACCGGACGGCGCCGTTGGTCAACGTCAAGCAGTACAACCCGCTCCCGCCCTCGCCGACCAGGAGCACGTCGCGGCCGATCGCGGGTTGGCCGATGGGCGAATCCGGTTCGCCCGGCAGTTTCATGGCCCAGAGCGGCGCGCCGGTGGCGGCTTGCCACACTTGCAACCGCCGGGTGTGCGGATCGGCGTCGGCGACGAAGCCGTGGCCGGCCGCGACGCCGTGGTAGGGCGAAGGTTGGGGCGAGGTTTCCGCCCGCCACTGGACGGTGCCCGTGGCAACATCCCACGCCGTCACCGCCCCCGCGGCCGTCTTGGTGAACACCCGCCCGCCCTCCGCCGCGAACGCCGCGTCGAAGTAGGCATCGGCGCGCGTGGCCCATCGTTTCCGGCCGCCGACCCACGAGAAGCAATAGACTTTATTTCCGGCGCCGAGCACCACGTCCGGCACGCCATCGTGGTTCACGTCGTCGAGCGCGAAGCCCCGGCCCACATCGGTTTCCAGTTTGATCCTCCCCAACTCGCGCCCCGTCAGGCCGGCCAAACAGACAATTTCCTCAGGCCCGTTGTTGAACACGAGGTCGAGCACGCCGTCGCCATCTACATCGGCCCCGTGGGGGGCGACGATCCGAAACTCCGTCTGCCACAGCAGATTTGTGCCGCGCCCGCTGTAACAGCGCGTGCCGTCGCCGTCCAACACGAGTTGTTCCGGCTGGCCGTCGCCGTCGAGGTCGTAGTGCGCGGGAAACGCGTCGCTCGTGCCGATCACCCGTTGTTGGGAGAGCGACACGGCCGTGTGCGTGCGCAGGTCACCGGCGTTTTTGGGCGTCAGCAGATACGCGACGATCTCGCCCGAACGCAGGTCATGTTCGACGCGGGCCGGGTGATGCAACGGGGCCGTCAGCGCCACTTTCCAAGCCAACTCCCCCGTGGCGGGCCGCAAGGCCAACAACGTTTTGTTGAGGTTGCCGACCAGCACAAGATCCTCCGCGCCGACGCGCGTCGCGGTCAGCGAGCTGGTCACCCGCCCGCCGGTGGGAAACTTCCACAACTGGCGTCCCGTCGCGCCCGCCACGGCGTACACGAAACCATCGCCCGACCCCACGATGGCATCGGGAATCTGGTCGCCATCGAGATCGCGCACCAAAGTGGGGCCGACGAGTGGGCCGCGTGTTTCGAATGTCCAGAGTGGCATGCCGTTGCGGCCATTCAGACAATAAAGACGGCCATCGGTCGAGCCGGCCAACGCGTCAGGGGTGCCGTCGCGGTTCACGTCGGCGCTGGCGAGCGGAGCCTGGACGGCGTTTGTGGCGCGAAACACCCACAGCGCAATGCCGTCGCGGCCCGACAAGCAAAAAATGTTGCCGTCATCGTCGCCGATGGCCACGTCGGGGTTGCCATCGCCGTCGAAATCCCCCGAGACGGGGACCGCGTACACGCGGCCGCGGGTGGGCACCGCCCAGAGCGTGACCGACGGCAACTGAAAGACCAATTCCTGCGTGGCGCGAGACGTAATGGTGATCCTGCGTTGCTGGGCCAAGTGGTTTTCCCGGTAGGCCAACAAGATGTAGTCGCCGGTGGGGAGTTCCTGTTGAATCACCGGGCCTTGGAACTTGGCCCGGTAATTCTTCTCGCCCAAAATGGTGACGCCGGTGTCGGGCGGGTCAGTGCGCACCAGCAGTTCGCCTTTGCGGCGCGTGAGAAACAGGTCCAAGGTGCGGTTCTCGCCTGGGCGGGTTTCAAAATTCAATTCGACTGGTTCGAACCACGGTTCGGCTTCGGCGCGGAGCTGTTGCCGGCCCGCGCGGGTGGCGATGCCGGGAGCTAATTCCTTGGGGGTGAGTGGCAGACCGTTGAGTTGGACGAGTGCGGTGACGGGCCGGACATTGACTTGGATGATGCTGGGCCGGCTTTGCAGGAAAATGACGGTGCCGTGGATCAACAGGTAAAGGACGACGGCGTTGATCGCGAGCACAACGGCGTGGCGGCGGACATGGCGGCCGGCGCGGTACCACACACTCGACGGCCGCGCCACAATCGGTTCGCCGTCGAGAAACCGGCGGATGTCCGCGGCAAACTCCGCCGCAGTCGCGTACCGCCGGTCGGGCGACTTTTCCATGGCTTTCAGACAAATGGTGGCGGCGTCGCGGTGGACGCGGGGGTTGAGTTTATGCGGGGGCAGCGGGTCGGCAGTGAGGATTTGATGCAGGACCTGCACGACGCTGTCGCCGCGAAACGCCTGTTGGCCGGTCAGCATCTCATACAAGGTGACGCCCAGGGAAAACACGTCGCTGCGCGCGTCGGCTTGGGCTGTTTGGCCGCTGGCTTGTTCGGGGGACATGTAGCGGGGCGTGCCGACGACCTGGCCGGTCAGGGTCAGTTGCAACTGATCGCGCTCGATTTCTTTGGCCAATCCGAAGTCGGTGATCTGCACCCGCCCGTCGGAATCGAGAAGGATGTTGCCGGGTTTAATGTCGCGGTGCACGACGCCGTGTTCGTGCGCGTAGTGTAACGCTTCGGCGACTTGGAGGGCGATGCGCAGCGCCTCGCGGGGCGGCAGCGGCCCCCGTTTCAGAATGTCGGCCAGCGACTCGCCCGCAATGAAATCCATTGTGAAATAGTGTTGGCCGTCCTGCACGCCAAAATCATGGATGGGGACGATGTTGGGGTGGTGCAGTTTGGCGGCGGCGCGGGCCTCGTTGAGGAAGCGATGCACGCGGCCGGCGGCGGCGGCCGGACCGCCTTGCAAGATTTTGACGGCGACCAGCCGGTTGAGGCCGCGTTGGCGGGCTTGGTAGATGATACCCACGCCCCCGCGGCCGATTTCCTTGAGCAAATCGTATTGGCCAAACCGGGCGGAGGGGGTGAAGGCGGCCGGCGCAGGCGGGACGGGCGCCGGGTTCGCCACGTCGGGATGCGGGTTGCAGTGGGGGCAGACGTAGGGCGTGTTGTCCGGCGCGATGTCCGCCGGCGCCGGGTGACCACAAACCACGCATGAAACCAGTTTGGCCACGAGAGTGTCTTAGTATAACGGGCCCACCGAATTCCGCCAAGCGATTCGTGACTTTGGGCTTTTGTTGGCCGCCGAAGTCCGGTACAAGCAGCGGGTGCACATGAGACTTCCTCCCGACAAGAAACTGGCCGGTGTGCTGGCGCCGGTGTTTGCCATTCGCACCGAAACCGATCTGGGGATCGGAGATACGGAGGGCGTGCGGCAAATGATGGATTGGTGTCACCAGCACGGCTTGGGGATTCTGCAAGTGCTACCGATCAACGAAACGAGCGACGACAATTCCCCCTACAACGCCATCAGCTCGCTCGCAATCGAGCCGGCGACGCTCACCGTCACGCCCTCCGCACTACCGGATTTGCCGGCAGCGGAGTTCCAGAAGTTGGCGCCACCGAAGTCAGTAGCCTCTTTGCGGAGTGGGGCGGTGAATTACCCGAAAGTCAAGGCGCTGAAATGGGCGTTATTGCGCGCGGCGTTCGACGCCTTTGTGGTGAAGCACTGGAAGAAATCCTCGGTGCGCGGGGAGCAATTCCGGTTGTTCATCCACGCCAACGCGGAATGGATTGCCGATTACGCGATGTTCCGCTTGCTGATGCGCCTGCACGGCGAGCGGCCAACCTGGGACCGCTGGCCGGCCGAACATCAGAACCCGAAACAAGCGTGGAGTTGGTTGTTGGCGCAGCCGGACAAACGCCGGCAGGAGCTGGAGACCAGCCTCCTGTTTTTTATGTACGTGCAGTGGATCGCGTTCCGCCAATGGGAGGAAATCAAGGACTACGGCACGCGGCAGCAGGTGTATCTGATGGGCGATATTCCGTTCGGCGTGAGCCGCTATAGCGCAGATGTCTGGGCCAATCGCGGCATCTTCGACCTGGATTGGAGCGGCGGCGCACCGCCCGAAAAAGTGTTCAAGGTGGACCCGTTCACCGAAAAGTGGGGTCAGAATTGGGGCATCCCGCTGTACGATTGGGCCGCGTTGCGGCACCGCAACTACGACTGGTGGCGCACCCGCGTCGGCAATGTCCACAAGGTGTTTCACCTGTTCCGGATTGACCACGTGCTGGGTTTTTTCCGCATCTACTCGTTCCCGTGGACCCCTGACCAGAACGAGAAGTTTCTGCCGTTGACTGAGGAGGAAGTGGCACGAATCACCGGCGGCCGGTTGCCGGGCTTCAAGCCGTTCCCAGACGACACGCCTGAGCATTGCGCCGCCAACCGCCAGCAGGGCGAAGAACTGCTCACCATGGTCAAAGAGGCTGCCGGCGACACGGCGGTGGTGGCCGAAGACCTCGGCTGTGTGCCGCCATACGTGCCGGTCGTGCTGGAAGCCTTGCAGATTCCGGGGTTCAAGATTCCGCACTTTCTGCGCGAGAAAGACGGTTCGTTTGTGGATGGCCGGACGTATCCGCGCTTGTCCTTGGCCACGCCGGCCACGCACGATCACGACCCCTTGGCGAAGATGTGGCGCGACCTCTGGGCGCGCGTGGATGCCGGTGGGCCGGACGGCGCCGAAGCCCAAAAGGAATTACAGCGGTGGCTACGCTACGGCAGCGCAGTGTTCATGGCGCCGCCGCGACCCTTTACCGACCAAGTCCACGAGACAATTCTGCGCGGGGTGTTGCAGTCCAATTCGTGGTTGGCAGTGTTGATGATCACCGACGTGTTTGCGCGGGAAGATCGGTTCAATGTGCCCGGCTCGATTGGGGCGAGCAACTGGTCGGCCCGCCTGCACGAGACCGTGGCGGGGTTGGACCGTGACCCGGTGTTGGTGCGCCAGGCGCAAACCCTGGGGTGGCTCATCCAAGAAACGGGCCGGCATCCTTGACTGCCCCGTTCGTGTGGCAAAGGGGTGCTTGACAGGGGGGGGGGAGAGGAGCGCAATCATAATCACATGGCAGCATTTGAGAGAAAACATTTGGTCATGGAGGCAGAATGAATAAGACGTACGTAACAACCGTGGCGGTTTGTGTGTTGGCGGTGGTCAGTGTAGGGGTGGGCGTAATCGGCTTTGCCACTGCCCGAAAAATCAGTGTGGATACGATGCGTGCGTTGCAACCCCTGGAGCAACGCGTGCGGATGCTAGAGATGCAGATGGCAAAAGCGGCCCCGCGGCGCAGTAACCCTGACATGCACGCGAGACGGACTCCTCTGTCCGGTAACGATTCGGCTGAAGGCGGTCCAATAATGGGGTTGACTTCAAACGATTTCGCCAACGGCAAGGTAAACCCGGAAGTTCTCAGCAGAATGTCGGACCATTTTCTGCGGCTAGAGAATATCACAAAAAAACAGCGTGATTTAATGCAACGGAACCGCGAGCAACGCCGTGCCGACTTGGAGAAGTACGGTCAAAAGTTGTTGGATTTATATGCGGCCGCGCGACCGGGCGGCAACGGGCAGACGGACGAAGCCAGTCAGAAAGCCAGCGATGAAGCGTTTGCGTCGCTGGTTTCACAATATCCGACGGCTAATTCCACGGGAATGGCGATTGCCGAGCGCGCCTTGAACGCTGCTTTGGATTTGAACAGCGACGAGGTAATTCAATACTACAACATGCTGAAAAGTAGCGATGCCTACGCGCACGTGGTTACCGACAACGGGATGGAAGCCATTCCAACGCTGCAAAGTTACCTGGTGCAGGATTACTTGAGCCGAGGTCAGATTGCCGAAGCACGGGCCTTGATTACAGATATGCGAAACAACTACGCAGATTCGGTCATTTTGGACCGCTCGCCAGACAGTCCGGAGCCGGTCTGGCGTTCGGGCGCAGAAGTAGCAAATAATCTGGAGCAACTGATCAACTCCGGTGGCGGCACCCAGCCACCACCGCCGCGCCCTGGTCAATAACGAGGGAATTCTGGAGATATTTTGGAATTACTGGGAATATGGGCGGCATTGATTTCTGCCGCTTCGTGGGCCGCCGGAGCAATCCTCATGAAGCGCGTGGGAGAACATCTCTCCTCGCTAGCGATGACACTGGCAAAAGGCGGGATTAGCATTGTCTTGCTCGCGTTGGCGGTCCCGCTGGCTGGATGGGAGCTGATTCCGCCGGCTGCGCTGTGGATGTTGCTCCTCAGCGGTGTGCTGGGTATAGCGGTCAGCGATACCTGTTTCTTCGCCGCTTTGAAAGGACTGAGTCCGTTGGCAATGGTCCTGTTGATGATGCTCGGCCAGGTTTTGACTGTAATTTTTGCGGTGGTGTTCTTGGAAGAACACCTCTTCCCGTTGGTTTGGTTGGGTGTGGCACTGATTCTGGCTGGGGTGGGCGTTGTCGTGGCGCCTGATGTTTCCGGTGAGCGCGACCCGGTCAAGGTTCGCTCCGTGCTATTGGGTTTGGCATCAGTGGTGAGCATGTCGGTGTCCATCATCATTGCGAAAAAGGCGTTGGACACGACACCGACCGTGCAGGCGACGTTGCTGCGGATGTTTGCGGGTACAGCCGGTATCTTTGTGCTGGGTGTTGGTACCCGTCAGTTGCGGAACTGGATGAACCCATTTCAGGATCGGCGGTTGAGCAGCTTGTTCCTCCTGACCGTTGTGATTGTGACGTTTGGCGGCTTCTGGCTATCGTTGGTGGCCATCAAGTATTTAGACGTGGCGGTGGCTAACACGCTGATTGCCACGGAGCCGTTGTTTGTTCTATTGTTTGCGGCGATGTTTCTGGCGGAAAAACCAACTGGCCGAGCTATTCTCGGCAGTGTGGTTGCGGTGACGGGGGTCGTATTACTTATTTGGCAGAGGATTTCATGAACGACAAATCCTCAGGGAAGGTGATCGCGAATCTTGCCGACGGTGATCTCTCGCGACCGGTTATCTCGGCCGCGCTCCAATGCCGGGGAAGTAAACAGGCGAACTTGTTCGCACTGGCCCGACAACAGCGGTCGGTAGCGTTCCCATCCGAGGAAGTCGAAGTGCGCAGTGTTATTGAGGTTTCCAATGTCTGCCGGCAGGGCTGCCGGTACTGTAACATGGGGCTGAAATCCAAGCAGGAAAAATATACGATCAGCTACGAGGAATTGTTGCGACTGGCCGAGTTTGTATATGAGAAAAAAAACCGTCGTGTGTTGTTGCTCCAATCTGGGGAGAATTGTTCCAAGGACTTCATTGATCATCTGACGGAGTGCGTGGAGGAACTTCACCGTCGGCATCCCGATCTGGTGCTGATATTGTGTTGCGGCAACCTCACCGAAGCACAATACCGACAACTGTACAATGCCGGCGCACGCCGGTATGTGCTGAAGTTCGAGACTTCCAACCCCACGCTTTACCGGCAAGTCAAACCGCGCGATACCTTGCAACGGCGGTTGGAATGTCTGGAGACGTTGCTGGCCCTTGGCTATCAGGTCGGCTCAGGCAACATCGTCGGATTGCCGGGGCAAACCTTGGGGGACTTATTAGATGATTTGGAATTGGTGGGCCGGTATCCGTTGGCCATGCAGAGCGCGACGGTGTTCATTCCTGGAGAAAGCTCAGATTACAAGAACGAGCCACCCGGCGACGTGGACACGACATTGAATCTCATGGCGTTGATGCGGATTCGTTATCCCGACCGGCTGATGCCGACAACAAGTTCGTTGGAGAAACTGCGCGACGACGGTCAGTATTGGGGGCTGATGGCCGGCGCGAACACGGTGACGGTTCATGACGGCACGCCGCCGGAACTGAAACATCTGTTCCCGATTTACTCGACAAAACGCATCACACTGCAGGACGATCACTTTCGAGCGGTAGTCGAGCGGGCACAGTTAAAATTTGCCACGAAAGGCCTGAAATGAACCATAGTCAGAAACAAGAGTTATTGGCTCACGCCCGTAGTCGGGTGGATGACATGCATCGGATGCAGGAGGCCGGCCTCGTTTGCAAGAGCGGTGATTTCTATGCCTCGGTGCATTACCCGCCCATCACGATGTACCAGCCGATCACGCAAGAGGAATTGTTCAAGACCTACAAGGTGCCGGCGGATGGCTTGTTTGACGTGTATGTCCACCTGCCGTTTTGCCAAGGGCGGTGCCTGTTCTGCCATTACCCCGTTCAGTACGGCAAGCAACTCGACGAGAAAGGGCGCACTGCAAGTTTTGTAGGGGGGTGGTAGAATGTGGCGACGGGTAACCGATGGAACAACGGCGGGGCTGGCTGTGGGGACAGTCAGC
>CALBCO010000057.1 GCA_937927265.1 uncultured Verrucomicrobiae bacterium
GGGGCATCTTGCTATGCCGCCGTTGTCGCCGCGAGCCTGCTCGCAGTCCGGTTCTTTTTCCGAGGAAGACCAACTCCGGCCGCGAGCAGGCTCGCGGCTGCAATGACGGTTCCTTTGGTGGCAATGTCAGGATACATGCGCCCGTGGGAGTAACCGTTGCCGGGTTGCATTTCGCAGGTGCTTCGGTAAGATGCCGCCTGTGAAAATCCTCCGGTACAACCAGCTTGGCTTTGCGGCCGCAGTCGCGGAGGCATGCGCCGCGTCCAGTTTATTCGACCCCGTCATCGAGGAGCGGGTGAAGGCGATTCTCCACGACGTGCAACAACGTGGCGACACCGCCGTGCGTGAACTCACAGAACGTTTCGATGGGGTCAAGCTCACGGACCTGCGATTGACTGCGCCTTCCACATCTAAATTGCAGAAGGCAATTGCCGTTGCTAATCGCAATATTGCAGCATTTGCCCGGCGGGGATTGCCGAAAGCGTGGACCATGCGCAACGCACAAGGGGCAAAGGTGGGTGAAAAGTTTGATCCCATCCGGCGGGTCGGAATTTACATCCCCGGCGGAAAAGCGCCGCTCGCTTCGACAGCGTTGATGACGATCACGTTGGCCAAGGTGGCCGGTTGCCCCGAAGTTGTCGCCTGCACACCAAGCGCCAATCCCGACTTGCTCTACGCCATCAAGGTCGCTGGCGCGACCGAGATTTATCGGGTGGGTGGCGCCCAGGCAATTGCCGCGATGGCGTTCGGTACCGCCACCATTCGTCGGTGCCTGAAGATTTTTGGTCCCGGCAACGCCTACGTCACCGCAGCCAAGAAGCTCTTGTTCGGTCAAGTCGCCGTGGATTTGTTGGCCGGGCCGAGCGAAGTGCTGATTCTCGGTGACGACACAGCGCGGCCGGAGTTCATCGTGGCCGACATGCTCGCGCAAGCGGAACACGGCACCGGTGAAGAGCGCGTCTGGCTGGTGACGACTTCGCCACGGGTGCTGGAGGCCGTCGTGGCCGCGATTGGAGGACCACGCTCCGTCGTGGCCACAACTCCGCAACGGACGCGACAGAGCGCGTCCCTCCAAAAGGGTGCCGTGGCGGTGCTGGCGAAGGACCTCGCGCAAGCGGTGGCCATCACCAATCAATTCGCGCCGGAACACCTGGAAATCATGACGAAAACCCCGGCTGCCGTGGCGAAGAAGATTACTACGGCCGGCGCGATCTTCCTCGGTCCGTGGTCGCCAACGGTTGTGGGCGATTACCTGGCCGGGCCGAGTCACACGTTGCCGACCGGGGGGGCGGGGGCAGCCGTGCCGGGGTTGACGGTGGATCAATTCCTGCGGCGCACCAGCATCATTGAATACACGCCCGCCGCGTTGCGCAAATCACTGCCGACGTTGCAGGCGTTTGCCGACGTGGAAGGCTTGACGCAGCACGGCGAGTCCGCCCGGATCCGGTTCCGATGAGCTACGTTCGGGACAACATCGAGCGGATGCGCAGCTACGTGCCGGGTGAGCAACCGAAGGTGCCGGGGCTGATCAAGCTCAACACCAACGAGAACCCGTATCCGCCGTCTCCCAAAGTGCTGGAGGCATTGCGAGCGGCACTGGATGAGCGGCTGCGATTGTATCCTGATCCGCAGGCAACGGCATTCCGCGAGAAGCTGGCGGCCCGTTATGGTTTTGCGGCGGAGCAATTCATTGCAGGCAACGGCTGCGATGACATCCTCAATCTGTGCGTGCGGGCTTTTTGCGGTCAAGGCGAACGGCTGGCGTATTTTTGGCCGAGTTACTCGTTGTATCCGGTGCTGGCTGATATTCAAGGGGCGGTCAAGGTGGAGCTGCCACTGGATGCGAACTTTCAGTTCGAGGCGCACCCGTCGCTGCTGCGGCAGTTGGGGGGCGTGAAACTGGTGTTCATCACTCAGCCCAATGCGCCCAGCGGCGTGTGGTTGCAAAAAGTCGAGTTGCAGCGCGTCATTGAGGAAACCGACGGCGTCGTGGTGATTGACGAAGCGTATGTGGATTTTGCTGCCGACGACTGCCTCGATTTCGCGCGAGAGTACGACAACGTGCTCGTCGCCCGGTCCTTCTCGAAATCATTTGCGCTGGCCGGGATGCGGCTCGGTTGGGCGGTTGGGCCACGCACATTGATTGCCGCGCTCGACAAGGTGAAGGACAGTTACAATGTCAACCGGCTGACGCAAATCGCCGGGGAGGCGGCGTTGGACGACTGGGCGTATTTGGAGGAGATCACCCGTAAAGTGAAAGCGACCCGGGCGCGAGTGATTGGAAGATTGGAAGAGTGGAAGTTTGGGGTGTTGCCATCGCAGACAAACTTCGTGTTTGCCAAGCCACCAGCCCCGCTGACGGCCAAAGAGTGGTTTGACCGGCTGCGCGAACAAAAGATTTTGGTGCGGTGGTGGGATGCCGACAGGATCCGGGACTTTTGCCGGGTGAGCATCGGTACCGAGGAAGAGATGGATAAGTTTCTCGCTGCCACGAAAGAGGTGGGGAGTGTGGTGGCTTGACCCCGCTTTGCCGTTGGCGCGGCTTGACGCGCCCCGGAAACAACCGCGGCATCAAGCGGCCGCGAAAGAAGGCTGCGTCAAGCCGCAGCACTCCAAGGCGCTATGACGAAACGAACTGCCAGAATCCAACGCAACACCGCCGAGACCCAGGTCGCGGTGAAACTGATCATTGACGGCACCGGCAAGTCGGACGTGCAGACGGGTTTGCCGTTCTTCGACCACATGCTGACGTTGTTGGCGAAACACTCGTTGTGCGACCTGAAGGTGCGGGCGACCGGCGATCTGGAGGTGGACGCGCATCATTTGGTGGAGGATGTCGGCATTGCTCTGGGGCAGGCATTCGTGCAGGCGCTCGGCGACAAGAAGGGGATCCGCCGGTACGGCTGGGCGCTTGTGCCAATGGATGAGACGCTCACGCAATGCCGGATCGCGCTCGATTTCAGCAACCGGCCCTATCTGGTCTTCTCCGCGAAGAACTGGAAGCCGATTGCCAACGTCGAGCTGGGCCAGATGCGCGTCGGCTTGGTCCGGGAGTTCCTGCAAGGTTTTGCCAACGAAGCCCGGTGCAACCTCCACGTGGACGTGTTGCGCGGCGACGAACCGCATCACATTGTGGAAGCCATTTTCAAAGCGCTGGCCAAAGCCCTCGACTTGGCGTGTCAGCGCGACCCGCGCGTCAAAGGCGTGCCGAGCACCAAAGGGAAGCTGAACTGAAGTCGAACCACTTGAAGTGGATGGATGCCGCCCCCGCTGGGTGAATGGGAGGGCGCGACCGCCGGGCGC
>CALBCO010000058.1 GCA_937927265.1 uncultured Verrucomicrobiae bacterium
CGTGACCAACGGCGTGGCCAACAGCGCGTTGAACCTCAGTGACGGTACCTTGCGCGTGGACACGCTGAACGTCAACAACGGCAGCCCCATGAGCTTCAGCGGCGGCACGCTGAGCGCGTTTACGATCAACCACAACACCGGCAGCGCGTTGACCGTCGGCGACGGCAGCGGCGCGACGGCGACGTTGAACCTGCGCGACGGCGGGACGGTCAATGCGGCCAACGGCTTGGTGCTGGCCGACGACGCGGTGCTGGACATCGGTAGCAGCGTTGGTGCTGCCAGTGTGACCGGTGACGTGACGTTCAACAGCGGCACCGAATGGGTGCTGGACTGGACGGGCACCCACACGGGTGACGTGTTGACTGTGGACGGGAGCGTCGGGTTGGGCGGCACGTTGACGGTGAACTTCGGCTACACGCCGGCGTTGTTCGACAAGCTGACGAACCTGGTGGTCTTGAGCGGCTACGCGGCGTTCGGCGACTTCGACACGGTGCAATGGAGTGGCGGGTCGTTGCCGGGCAACTGGTACGTGACATTCAACAAGACCGGCAGTGACGACATCGGTTACTTGGAAGTGATTCCCGAGCCGAGCGCGATGACGCTGGTGGGGTTCGCGTTGGCGATCACGGCGGTGGTGTTGCGGCGTCGTCGGTAGGATAAAGTGCTCACAATTGCGGGCGTGGTGGCGACACCGCGCCCACGTTGTTTTGGTGGAGTGGCGCAGACATTCCTGTCTGCGCAAACCGAATCCTCACCAAAGCGCCGCTGGCGCGGCGCACTCCAAGGCCATTCGGTCTATTCGAGGCGCTTTCGCATGGCGCGCCAGCGTCTTGGAGTGCGGTGCGGCAGCACCGCTTTCCATCCTGCCCATTCGTACCGAGCAACTCCAAGCTGCCACGGACATTCTTGTCTGGGCCATCTGAACGTTGGCCAGTCCAAACCGGGATCCCTGAATTGACACAGTAGGATGGGCGTCCCGCCCGTCCGAGCTGGTTGCTCCAAAAAGAAGCGGTCGGCCCAGAGGGCCATCCTACGAACCCGCCCCGCCGGGACAGCGGGGCGAAATTACTGAAATGTCGCCACGTCCGCCCCGAACGCCATGATCCGGGACGGTGGCGTTGGGAGAAAGATTCGGGTTGCAATCGGGCGGTGGGTGTCGTAGAAGAAACCCCGCTTCAGGCCGCTGTTGTGGAGGCGGCCTTGATGTTTCAGGCGAGCGTCAATAAACGTGACTACACCGCAATTAAAGATTTTTTCGGGTAACGCCAACCGGCCGTTGGCGCAGCGTATTGCTGACTGCGTCGGCGTGCCGTTGGGCAACGCCACAGTCACGGAGTTCCCCGACCAGGAAACCTTCGTCAAGATTAATGAAAATATCCGCGGCTGGGATGTGTTTGTCGTCCAACCGACGTGTCCGCCGGCCAATCAGCATTTGATGGAATTGTTGATTATGATTGACGCGGCGCGGCGGGCGAGTGCCAAGCGGATCACGGCGGTGTTACCGTTTTACGGTTATGCCCGGCAGGACCGCAAAGACCAGCCGCGCGTGCCGATCACGGCCAAACTGGTGGCCAACTTGATTGTGGCTGCGGGCGCGAACCGGGTGTTGACGATTGATCTGCACGCCCAGCAGTTGCAGGGTTTTTTTGATATTCCGGTGGATCATCTGTATGCGGCACCGGTGATTTACAGGTATTTCAGCGAGAAGAAACTAACGGACTTGGTCTTGGTGTCACCGGACATTGGCGGCGTCAAGATGGTCAGTGCCTATGCGAACATGTTTCATGCGCCGTTGGCCATTGTGGCGAAGAAACGTAAGACGGGGTCGGATGTCGAAGTGCTCAACGTTGTGGGCGACGTGCGGGAGAAGAATGTGTTGATGGTGGATGATCTGACTGAGACGGCTGGGACGTTGACGCGCGCCGCGGAGGCGTTGAAAGCCAAAGGGGCGAAGAAGGTTTATGCCGCAGTCAGCCACGCGGTGCTCAGCCCGATGGCGGTGGCGCGCTTGCGGAAGTCGAAGTTGGTGGAGTTGGTGACGACGGATACGGTGCCACACACGCCCGTGCGCGGGTTCAAAGTGACGGAACTCAGTGTCGCGCCGTTGTTGGCCGAGGCGATCAAGCGCATTCATGGGGGCGAATCAGTGTCGTCATTGTTTGAGATCAACGGCGCCCGCGTGGAGAGTTGAGGCAATTTCAGAGGAGAGAGGCGAACATGGCAAAGCAAATACAATTGAAGGCGATCACACGGACGGAACGCGGTCGTAGCCCGTTGAAGCGGTTGCGGGCGCGGGATGTGATTCCGGCGGTGGTCTATGGGGCGCATACGAAACCGTTGATGATTGCGATTGCAACGAAGGAACTGGAGAAGGCGTTGCACGGTACGGGTGAAAATGTGTTGGTGGATTTGCAGGTGGAAGAGGATGGGCGGACCAATAACCGGTTGGCTCTGATTCAGGATGTGCAACATCACCCGTATCAGGATCGGATTTTGCATGTGGATTTTCACGAGGTTTCGGCCACCGAGAAACTCCGCACCAACGTGCCGGTGCGTCCGGTGGGCGAACCGGCGGGCGTGAAAACCGGTGGCGGTGTGCTGGAATTCGTCATGCGCGAATTGCGCGTCGAGTGTTTGCCGAAGGACCTGCCGGAAGTCATTGAAATCAACGTCGAGGCGCTGGGAATCGGCCAGGGCGTTCACGTGGCGGACATTCAGCCACCGCCGGGTGTGACATTGCTGGATGACAAGGGGCAAACGGTGTTTATCGTGGCTGCCCCGGTGACGGAAGAAGAAACGTCGCCGGCCGAAGCCGGCGCAGCTGCGACGGAGCCGGAGGTCATCGGTGCCAAGAAGGAAGAAGGCGAAGAAGAGACAACCGAGGGAGCCGAGAAAGGCAAAGCGGCGCCGGCAGTCAAAGGCGAAGCCGGCAAAGCTGGCGAGACGAAACCGGCGGCGGCCGCCAAGCCGTCCGCGAAGAAGTAAGCACGACGCGGAGGTGCAGTGGCGGCGCGGCCACGGTTGGTGGTAGGGCTGGGCAATCCCGGTACGGAATACGCCGGCACCCGACACAACATCGGGTCCACCGTGGTGGAAGAGTTGGCGCGGCGGTGGAATTGTTCTTTGCGAGTGAAGGCGCGATTCACGGCGGCCGTGGGCGAAGCGACCCGCGCGGCTGGCAAGGTGACGTTGGCGTGTCCGCAGACGTTCATGAACCGCAGCGGTGTGGCGGTGGTGGCATTGATGCAGTGGCACAAGCTGACGCCAGCGGAATTGCTGGTAGTGGTGGACGATGCGGATCTGCCGTTGGGGCAGATCCGGTTGCGGCTGATGGGCGGCTGTGGCGGCCACAAGGGGCTGCGCTCGATCAGCGAGGCGCTGGGCGGCAACGAAGGGTTTCCGCGGTTGCGGGTGGGGGTTGGGCGGAGCGGGCCGCCGGGGGCGGACCTCACCGGGCATGTGCTGGGGAAATTCGCGGCGGTGGAACGGCCGGCCGTGGCGGAAGTAGTGAGGTTGGCGGCCGACGCCGTCGCCATGAGTGTGGAAGAAGGATTGACGGCGGCCATGAATCGCTATAATCGGAAACGAGCCATCCCGGAGGATGGTAGCAAGGGAGACGGAAATTGAAGGCATACGAAGGATTGTTCATTTTGGATTCGGCTGGTAAAGAAGAAGGGTCGAAGGACCTCGTTGACAAGATTCAGAAGGAAATCGAACTGGCCGGTGGTCGAGTGGAGACCGTGCAGAAGATGGGGATGCGGTCGTTCGCTCGTTTGACGCAGAAGCGGTCGGCGGGCTTTTATGTCAACTACCTGTTTCAGGCGCCGCCTTCGGCGATTGCGGCGTTGGATGCGAAGTTCCACCTGGAGCCCGAGATTTTCCGGTGGCAGTTCTTGGAAGTGGTGCCGGTCAAGGAGCGCAAGAAGAAGAAAAAGAAGGCCGTTGCCAAGACCGCGAAGGACTAACTCATGGCGAATTTCAACAAGGTGTTGTTGATGGGCAACCTGACGCGCGACCCCGAAGTGCGCTATACGCCGAAGGGAACGGCGATTGCCAATCTCGGCTTGGCGATCAACCGTCAGTGGACGACTGAGACTGGCGAAAAGAAAGAAGAAGTAACGTTTGTGGACGTGGAAGTATGGGGCCGGCAGGCGGAGACCATTGGACAATACATGGCGAAAGGAAGGCCAATCTTTATTGAGGGCCGCTTGAAGTTGGACAGTTGGGAGGATAAAGAGACCCATCAGAAGAAATCGAAACTGAAGGTGGTCTGCGAGACTTTCCAGTTTGTCGGCGTGCCCAGCGGT
>CALBCO010000059.1 GCA_937927265.1 uncultured Verrucomicrobiae bacterium
GCAGTCCATCTGGCTGGGCCTCCTGGCTGGGTTGGGGTTGATGAATGGTTGGCAGGGCAGGCAGCAAGCGCAGGCGCGCCTGCGTGTGGCGCGCCTCCCCGCCGTCGTGATTTCGTTTCTCCGGACTGCCGCCGGTCATTCAACGGTGACGCTCTTGGCCAGGTTGCGCGGCTTGTCCACGTCGCACCCCCGCAGGATGGCGATGTGATAGGCCAACAGTTGGAGCGGCACCACCGTCAGCAGAGGCTCCAGACAATCCAGCGTTGCCGGTATCTCGATCAAATCATCCGCTTTGCTAAGCAGTTCCGTGTCACCTTCGGTGGCGACGACGATCACCGGTCCTTTGCGGGCTTTGACTTCCTCGATGTTGGCCATCGTCTTGTCATAGACGGAATTCTTCGGGCAGATGAACACCGACGGCGTGCGTGGGTCGACCAAGGCGATCGGACCGTGTTTCATCTCCGCCGCCGGGTAGCCCTCGGCGTGGATGTAGGAAATCTCTTTCAGCTTCAGCGCGCCCTCGAGTGCAACGGGGAAGTTGTACTGCCGGGCCAGGAACAGAAAGCTGTTCGCCTCGCAATACTTCTTCGCCACTGCGGCAATCGCGTCACTCTGTTGCAGAATGCGCTCGATCTTGCCGGGGATGCGTTCCAGTTCCCGGAGAATTTCCGTCCCGCGCGTGCCGGCCAGGTGCCGCATCCGGCCCATCAACACCGCCAGCAATGTCAGAATCGTCAACTGCGACGTGAACGACTTCGTCGCCGCCACGCCGATCTCCGGGCCGGCATGCATGTAGGTGCCCCCGTCCACTTCGCGGGCGATGGTCGAGCCGACGACGTTGACGATGCCAAGCGTCTTGTGCCCTTTGCGCCGGCATTCACGGATTGCAGCCAGCGTGTCAATCGTCTCGCCCGACTGGCTGATGGCGAACACGAGCGTGTGCTTCTCAATCGGCGAATTGCGGTACCGAAACTCGCTGGCATGGTCCCATTCGGTCGGAATCCGCGCCAAATCTTCCAACAGATACTTCGCCACCATGCCGGAATGCAAGGCGGTGCCGCAGGCGATAAAGATGATCCGGTCCACCGCCCGCAACTCCGCCGGCGTGAGATTCAACCCGCCCAACTTGGCCGTCGCCTCGTCGAAGTTTAACCGACCCCGGAACGCATTCTGGACCGTCTGGGGCTGCTCGAAGATTTCCTTGAGCATGAAATGCGGGTACTTGCCACGCTCCACGTCCTCAGCCTTGAACTCGATTTCTTTGATCTCCGGGCTGACCGCCCCCGCCTCGATGTTGGTGACCTCGAAGTTGTCGCGGGTCAACGTGACAATCTCAAAATCGTTTAAGTACACGACTCGACGCGTGTGCGCGACAATGGCGCTCACGTCGCTGGCGAGAAAATTCTCGTCGCGCCCAATGCCAATCAGCAGAGGACTACCGCGCCGCGCGCCGACGATGCTCTTCGGGTGGTCGCGGTGCACCACGGCGATGCCGTAGGTGCCGACGACCTCCTTGAGGGCAAGCCGGACCGCCTCGACCAGATCGTCCTTGTAGTATTCGCCCACAAGATGCGCCAACACTTCCGTGTCGGTCTGCGAGATGAACTGGTGGCCTTGGGCCACGAGCCGGTCTTTGAGCGTCTGGTGATTCTCGATGACGCCGTTGTGAACGAGCGCAATCTTACCGGACTGGTCGAGGTGCGGATGCGCGTTGGCGTCTGTCGGTGGTCCGTGCGTCGCCCACCGCGTATGCCCAATGCCCGTCGTGCCGGCGGCGGGCTGTTGCCGGAGGAGGGCGGCCAGATCGTTGATTCGGCCTTTTTTCTTGCGGAGGTCGAATTTTCCATCGTTGACGGTGCAGACACCGGCCGAGTCGTACCCCCGGTATTCGAGACGGCGGAGACCTTCGAGCAGGATGTTCTGGGCGGGCTTCTTTCCGACGTAACCAACAATGCCACACATGGTTGGTACTCCTTTGCGAGTCGCGCCACCGTAGTTCGACCGGCCAATTGACCAAGCCGCGACGTGCCGACGAACCATCTGGGGCGTGAACTCAATCAGTGTTTGTTTTGTCCGCCGCGGCAGGAATATCTTTCCAAACTGACCGGGCGATTTCAACCCCAAACTCGGGGCCGGTTATTTCCGACGCATTACCATTGGTTTCCAGACGTTCAAAGTCTCCATTCCCGTGTTTGAAGCAATCGAGCGCGATAAGCTTCTTGTTCCTCATTCGTCAGCCTCTGGCTTCCCAACGCCGTTTGGGCTTCTTCACGCACCCCTGGGAGGCGCTCCGGTGTTTGGGCTGCGCCGTGCATTACTTTGAACCGGCGCAAGGGTTCGGCGGGAGTCGCCATAAGGTAACCAGTCACTTTCTCGACAAACAATGGAGCACCTGAATCATGAGCGCGGCGCTGAACGTTTCACTTTTGGGTGAACGGTTTCTCAGCGGGCCGGTCATTATGAGACATAAATCGCCCGACTTTGTTCTCCATTACGCGGGACATCGAACCCAACAGCACACTCTTCCATTTCCCCTGCATCTGGACGATGAGCGGCAAGATTGCCGACCCCACGCTTTCCGTCGGACTTTGACGGCGGCACAGACATTCTTGTCGGTGCCTCGACCCGCGTGAGTCGCCCAGTGACCATCGTCTCCGGAAGTGGACCGACGGGAAAGCGGTGCTGTCGCACCGCAGTCCAAAACGCTCCTGCGTAAGTTCGAGCACCACGGTTGAACTGCATGGTTTTGGAGTCCGCCGCATCAGTGGCGCTTTGGATGGCGGTGGGGGTGGCAG
>CALBCO010000060.1 GCA_937927265.1 uncultured Verrucomicrobiae bacterium
TCTTTCGCGCTGAGTCCCTCGCGGAACCCGCCTTGGCGTTCACTACGGTTGCTGTCACTGCTTCCGGTCATTTCTTTTCTCTTTGATTTCTCTCTTTCTTTTTCTGACTTGTTCATGCCCATGCCGGGCACACGAGTGCGCCGCATCAGCGGCGCTTTGGATGGCGGTGGGTGGCAAGCGTGAGGCGCGTCGAAAGACCATCGCGCCCCATCCATTCAAGTCCTCCTCGCGCTCATAATTCAGGTGACCTCTCGGGACGCGGATGCTGGCTTGTCACAAACAAAGCCTGTGATACACTGCCGCCCCATGCAACTGCGGACGCTTGGTGTTATTCCCGCTCGCTACGGCGCGCAACGATTTCCCGGCAAACCCTTGGCGCGGATTGCCGGACAACCGCTCATCCAGCGCGTCTATGAACGCGCCCGCCAGGCCGCCCGTCTCGACCGGGTCGTGGTGGCGACGGATGATGACCGGATTCGCGCCACGGTGACCGGCTTCGGGGGCGAAGTCGTGATGACTTCGCCGTCTTGCCCCTCGGGTACCGACCGCGCGGCGGAAGTTGCCCGGCAGACGGATGCAGAGCTTATCGTCAACATCCAAGGTGACGAACCACTGCTGCGCCCGGAGATGATTGATCAATTGGTAGATGGAATCGGCGAGGCAGCAATGGCCACGTTGGCCCGCCCCATCACCAACCGGGACGAACTCACCAATCCGAATGTGGTGAAAGTGGTTTTCGGCACGACCGGACGCGCGCTGTATTTCTCCCGTTGTCCGATTCCGTATGAGCGGCAGCCGGGCGCGCATTACAAGCACATCGGCGCGTACGCGTACCGGCGGGAGTTTTTGTTGCAATACGTCCACCTGCCGCAATCAGTGCTGGAGCAGACCGAAAAGCTGGAACAGTTGCGGGCATTGGAAAACGGTTTTGCCATCCAAGTGCTCGTCACCTCCTACGATTCCATCGGTGTGGATACACCGGAGGATGTGATTCGAGTGGAAGCGGAATTAGCCAAGCAATCATGAAATACATCTTCGTGACAGGCGGAGTCATCAGTTCGTTGGGCAAAGGGTTGACGGCGGCGGCATTGGGGACGTTGCTCGAACATCGGGGATTAAAAGTCACCCTCGCTAAGTTCGACCCCTACCTCAATGTTGATCCCGGCACGATGAGCCCCTTCCAACACGGCGAGGTATATGTGACCGATGACGGCGCAGAGACCGACCTCGACCTCGGCCACTACGAACGCTTCACGCACGCGACACTCACCCGGCTCAACAATCTGACCAGCGGTCGGGTCTATGCAAACATCATCGAAAAAGAACGCCGTGGGGATTACCTCGGCAAGACCGTTCAAGTCATCCCGCACGTCACCAACGAAATCAAAGATCGGATTCGGGCCATCAGCAAGAACAGTGACGCCGATGTGCTGATCATCGAAATCGGCGGCACAACTGGCGATATTGAAGGATTACCGTTCCTCGAAGCCATCCGCGAGTTTGCCCATGAAGCCGGACCGCGCAATGCGCTGTTCATCCACGTCACGCTCGTCCCCTACATCCGCGTCGCGGGCGAGATTAAGACCAAGCCGACGCAACAAAGTGTCGCCAAACTCCGCGAAATCGGTATCCAGCCCCAACTCCTGATTTGCCGGAGCGAGAAGCCGCTTGGCGCAGATGTCCGCCAAAAAATTGCAATGTTCTGCAATGTGCCGGTCGAGTGCGTCATTGAGGAACTCGATGTTGCGCACTCGATCTACGAAGTGCCGATTGATTTACAGAAGGAACACTTGGACGACTTGGTTTGCCGACACCTTGCACTCAAGACTGAACCAGCCAACATGGCCGACTGGAAACGCATGCTCCGCCGACTCATCCATCCCCGTCGCCAATGCCGCATCGCAGTCGTCGGAAAATACATTCAACTCCAAGATTCGTACAAAAGTCTCTACGAATCACTCAAACATGCCGGCGGAGCGAACGATGCTGCCGTGAAGATTATTCGTGTGGACGCCGAGGACATCGAAAAACACGGAGCCGCAAAAATGCTCCGCCGAATGAATGGCATTCTCGTTCCAGGTGGGTTCGGGCGGCGGGGCATCGAAGGCAAAATCGCCGCTGCCCGGTATGCCCGCGAAAAGAAACTCCCCTATTTCGGCATCTGCCTCGGCATGCAAATCGCCGTCATCGAGTTCGCCCGCAATGTCTGTAAGTTAAAGAATGCCAACTCGACCGAATTCGACGCACAGACGCCCCATCCCGTCATCGCGTTGCTCGATGAACAGCGCGGTGTGACCGAGAAAGGTGGGACCATGCGGCTGGGCGCAATGCCCTGCAAACTCGTCGTCGGCACCCACGCACACCGCCTCTACGGCACCACGTTGATCAGCGAACGCCACCGGCACCGTTACGAATTCAACAACGCCTACCGTGACCAACTGACCGCCGCCGGTCTGCGCATTGCCGGCCTCTACGCGGAGAAAGATTTGGTGGAAGTCATCGAGATTCCCGACCACCCGTATTTCGTGGCCTGCCAGTTCCATCCCGAATTCAAGTCCAGGCCCAACGAAGCCCACCCACTATTTCGCGGCTTCATCGCGGCAGCTTTGCGCACAACTCGTTAAAATATCCCTCCGGTCCACTGGGGTGATGATGAAGTTGCGCATCAGGCCGGACTGGCGTCGCAGTCGGACAATTCGCTGGCACACCCAGAACATGTCGCCCCCGTGCTCATTCCAGAACGGTCTGACCGTGTCGGCAAACTCAATGTCGGTCAATGCGATCTTTTGTAAAGTGAACGCGAACAGCTTCATGCGGATATGACGGTCGTCCACAACGCATCGTGCGTGATCAGCCCAATCACGAATACCTTCAACATCACAGGCTACAGCATCTCCCCTGTCATTTCGTTGACCTATTCCAGCCTGGCACGCTTGTCAGCCCCTATGATTCTGCTAGACTGGAACCGACATGAAGACTATCTGCGTCGGTGACTTGAAGCTCGGTGACCGGCTTTTCGTGATTGCCGGACCTTGTGTAATCGAAAGCGAAACACTCGTGTTGAAAACAGCGGAAACCTTAGCGGGTATCTGCGCCGACTTGGGTTTGCCGTATATCTTCAAGGCGAGCTTCGACAAAGCCAACCGCACGGCGGCGGACAGCTTTCGCGGCCCCGGCCTCAAACGTGGGTTGGCCATTCTCGCTAAGGTGAAAAAACGGATCGGTGTCCCCGTGTTGACCGACGTGCATGAGGTCGCGCAATGTCCCCCATCTGCGGAAGTGTGCGATGTGTTACAGATACCGGCGTTTCTCTGCCGACAAACCGATTTGATTCACGCAGCCGCCAGGACCGGCCGATGCGTAAATATCAAAAAAGGCCAGTTCCTCGCACCTTGGGACATGAAACATGCCATCGCCAAAGTCACCGCTGTGGGTGGCCGGAGCATCCTGCTCACCGAACGCGGCAGTTCATTCGGCTACGGCAATCTTGTTGTGGACATGCGGTCCTTGGCGGTGATGCGCGAGTTCGGCTGGCCGGTGGTATTCGACGCAACACACAGCGTCCAGATGCCCGGTACGGGGAAGGTGACCGGAGGGGACCGACGAATGGCCCCCCTCTTGGCACGAGCGGCAATAGCGACAGGTTGTTGCGACGGCGTGTTTTTGGAAACCCACCCGAAACCTGACCGAGCCAAAAGCGACGCGGCGAATCAGATTTTGCTCACCCAAGTGAAACCGTTGCTTGTCCACTTACGCGAGCTTCACAGCGTTGCTCGTCGCTGTTAGAAACCGTACGCCCTGCAAATCGGCGTTCAACACTCAGTTTGCGCTGGCTGCGAGCTGATTGAAGACCAATTTTCCGTCGGCCACTGTGACCTCGACCGTTTCGGTCGGCTTGACGTGACCGCGGAGGATTTCCTCGGCCAGAGGGTCTTGCAGGTACCGCTCGACTGCCCGACGCAACGGGCGCGCGCCAAACTGCGGGTCGTAGCCTTTCTCGATGAGAAACTCAGTCGCCGCCGGTGCGAGCACGATTTCCACGTCTTTGTACTTCAAACGGCTCTTGACCTTGGTCACTTCGAGCTTGACGATCTCTCCCATGTCAGCCCGGTTGAGGTTGCGGAAGACGATGATGTCATCAAGCCGGTTCATGAACTCCGGCTTGAACGCGCGCTTGGCTTCTTCGAGAAGCTTCCTTTTCATCTCCTCGTACGTGTGTTCTTCCTTTTGCGGCGCAAACCCCAAACCAACGGCCTTGCGGACCGCCTCGGCGCCAATGTTGGAGGTCATGATGATGATGCAATTGCGGAAATCCACCTTGCGCCCGAAGGCGTCCGTCAGGTGACCGTCCTCCAAAATCTGCAACAACATGTGCATCACGTCTGGATGGGCCTTCTCGATTTCATCGAACAACACCACTGCGTACGGACGGCGGCGAATCCGCTCGGTCAACTGCCCACCTTCCTCGTAGCCGACGTAACCAGGAGGCGACCCAATCAGCCGCGAGACATTAAACTTCTCCATGTACTCGCTCATATCGAGTTGTACCAATGATTCTGCGTCGCCGAACATAAACTCCGCCAGCGCGCGGGCCATCAACGTTTTGCCCACGCCGGTCGGGCCGAGGAACACAAAGGACCCAATCGGCCGGTTCGGGTCTTTCAAGTCCGCCCGACTACGGCGCAATGCCTTGCTGATGGCAATGACTGCTTCGTCTTGGCCGATCACAGTCTTGCGCAATTCATCTTCCATGCGGAGCAACTTCTCTGCGTCTTTCTGGCTGATCCGGTCAAGCGGGATGCCCGTCCACTTCGCCACAATCTGGGTGATGTCGTCCTCGGTGACGATGACCTCTTTCTCTTCGCGCTGCTGTTTCCACTCGGCCATCACCCGTTCGAGTCGTTCGCGGGCTTGTTTCTCCTTGTCGCGCAAACTGGCCGCCAATTCGAAATCCTGCGCCTTGATCGCTGCTTCCTTGTCGTTCTTCAGTTTCTCAATCTCGTGTTCCTGCACCTGAATGTCTGGCGGACGGGTCAGCGCCTGGATGCGCGCCCGCGCCCCGGCTTCGTCCACCACGTCAATCGCCTTGTCCGGCAGGAACCGACCCGTGATATAGCGGTCGGAGAGCCGCGAGGCCGCCTGCAACGCTTCGTCGGTAAACTTGGCCCGATGATGTTCCTCGTATTTGACGCGCAGCCCTTTGAGAATCTCGATGGTCTGGTCCACCGTGGGCGGCTCGACCAACACCGTTTGGAACCGTCGTTCCAACGCCGCATCTTTTTCGATGTATTTCCGGTACTCGTTCATGGTGGTTGCGCCGACAATCTGTAACTCGCCGCGCGAGAGCGCCGGTTTGATGATATTGCTGGCATCCATCGCCCCTTCGGCCCCACCCGCTCCGACGATCGTGTGCAGCTCATCCACAAACAGAATCACGTTTTTCGACCGTTTGATCTCGTCCATCACGGCCTTGATCCGTTCTTCGAACTGGCCGCGGTACTTCGTGCCTGCCACCATCAACGCGAGGTCCAGCGTGATGACCTGTTTGTCGCGCAGAATCTCCGGCACGTTGCCGCGGGCGATTTCCTGCGCCAATCCCTCGACAATTGCCGTCTTACCCACCCCGGCTTCGCCGAGCAGGACAGGATTGTTCTTCGTGCGCCGGCAGAGAATCTGGATAACTCGCTCGATCTCGTTCTTACGGCCGACGACGGGGTCGAGTTCGTTCTTCTTGGCGAGTTCAGTCAGGTTGCGACCGAACATCTTTAATGCGGGAGTCTTCGTACCATCCTTGCGTTGGGTGGGCGGCTCGCCATCCTCCACGCCGCCCTCGCTGGGCTGGAAGTTTGGGTCGAGTTCCTTGAGAATCTCATTCCGGCACCGCTCGATGTCCACGTCGAGCGCCTTCAAAATCCGCGCTGCGGCACCCTCGCCCTCCCGGAGCAATCCCAACAGAACATGTTCCGTGCCGACGTAATTATGATTCAGTTGCCGGGCCTCCTTCTGCGCCAACGCGAGCACTTTCTTGACGCGGGGCGTGTACGGGATGTTCCCCATCATTTTCGTTTCGGGCCCGGTGCCGATTTGCTTCTCAACTTCCATACGCACCGTTTCGAGATCAAGGCCCATTTTTTGGAGGACGTTGACCGCCACGCCCTGGCCGAGCTTGATCAACCCCAGCAAGAGATGTTCTGTACCAACGTAGTTGTGGTTAAACCGGTCGGCCTCCTTGCGCGCCAACGCCAAGACTTGCTGGGCGCGCGGCGTAAAGTTCTGCATGTCCATCACCGCCTCCTATGTCTCCTCGGCCCGCGGGTTTTCGGGAGCCGGGGTTTCGTTCATTTCCGGTTTCGGCACATCCACCAGTCGTTGGCGAATCAGGTCGGCCCGCAAACAGTCGCGTTCTTCCGCGGTCAATTTTCGGTCTGCCGTCTTCTGCACGTGGGCCGGTTGCGCGTTGATGAACAATTCGTCCACCACGGCCCGCAGCGCGGCCGGCAACATGCCCAGATCCACACCCAACCGCAATAAACTCAGTAAATTCAACGCCTCCTTCGAGGTAATCGTATGCGCGTTGGTCAGCACCCCATACGCGCGACCGATCTGGTCATAGACCAGCCGCGGTTTCTTTTCCAAGAGCGTGCCTCGCGCGTTTTGCTCGTATTCGATGATTTGCAACACCACTTTGTTCAACCGCTCGATGATTTCCGCCTCAGTCTCGCCGAGGGTGGTTTGATTCGAAATTTGAAACACATTGCCCAACGCCTCCGTCCCCTCGCCGTACAATCCGCGCACCGCTAAGCCGAGCTTGCCGACCGCTTGAATCACCTGGCCGATCTGCTCGCTCAACACCATCGCCGGCAAATGCAGCATCGCCGAGGCGCGCATCCCGGTACCCACGTTCGTCGGGCAAGCCGTCAAATACCCCAACCGGGGCGAAAACGCGTAATCCAACCGCTCTTCGAGGGCGCTATCCACCGCGTCAATCATCTGAAACACCTTTTGCAGTTGCAGGCCGGACTTCAGCGCCTGCATCCGTAGATGATCCTCCTCGTTGATCATCACGCTGATGGTCTCGTCGCCGTTGATCACCACGCCGCTGCCAACATTTTTCGCCGCGTGTTCACGGCTGATCAAATGCCGCTCCACCAACGCCTGTTTGTCCATTGCACTCACATTATCCATGGACTCGCTAAACCGTGTAGCCAACGCCGGCACGCTCTCGACGGCCGGTCGAATCGCTTCCAACGCGCGAACACGTTCCGACTTCTTGGCCCACCCGGGGAAGGGAAAACCTTGCAAGTTTCGCGCCAGCCGCACCCGGCTCGACAGCACAATCTGGCAGTGCGGCCCCTCGGCCTTCAGCCATTCGCTCGGATTCCGAAATAGCTCCGCCAGCGTCATATCATTTCTTCCCCACCGACATTTTCAATTGCGACTCCAACTGGCGAATCTCGTCACGCAGCCCAGCGGCTGTCTCGTATTTCTCCGCGCGGACCGCCGCCGCCAGTTGAGCCGACAACCCTTTGATCTGGTGCTGAATCACCAACGTATGGGCTGCCTTGCCTGGCACTTTGCCGACGTGATGGTCGCCCTTGTGCATGGCCTTGAGCAATGAATTCAATCCCGCCTCAAACGTCTCCCAGCAAGCCGCGCACCCCAACCGTCCCGTCTTCTTGAAGTCCGCCTGGCTCATTCCGCAGATGGGGCAGACCGCGCCTGGACTCTCCGCACGCGTTTCATCCGCGACTCCCAGCCCGCCAACTAATTCCGACAACGAAAACCCCAAGCCCGTCTCCTGTACTCCTTTGGCCTTGGCGCACGCATCGCACAAATCCACCTTCAACATTTTCCCATCCAAAATCTGGGTCAGATGAATCGTCGCTTCATTCTGATGGCAAATATCACATTTCATGGCAAATCACAACCCAACTGGCACTCCCTCCGTGCGGGTCAATTTACGAAACGCCTCCATCAATTTCAAGGTGATTACCCCCGGCTGACCGTCGCCAATCGGTCGGCAATCCACCTTCGCCACCGGCACAATCTCCGCCGCTGTGCCCGTGATAAAACACTCATCGGCCGTCATCAAGTCGTATCGGGTCAAATGCGTCTCCGCCACAGGCAGCCCCAACTTTACAGCCAATTCCAAAATCACGTTGCGCGTGATACCGATCAACGCCCCATCACTGACGGGAGGAGTCTCCACACGACCCTGCCGAACAATAAAAATGTTATCCCCCGTACATTCGGCCACATAGCCAGCATGGTTGAGCATGATCGCCTCAATCGTGCCGGCATGGATCGCCTCAATCTTGGCCAGGATATTGTTCAAGTAGTTTAACGACTTGATGGAAGGACTGATCGCCGCCGCGTTGACCCGTTGCGTTGCTGCCGTGATCAATTCGATCCCCTCTCGATACACTTTTTCGGGATACAATTCAATGGTGTCCGCGATGATGAACACGGTCGGTTTCGGACACTGAAATGGATTCAACCCCAGATTGCCCACGCCACGTGTGACGACCAAGCGAATGTAGCCGTCACGCACGTTGTTGAGCCGGCATGCCTCACAGCACGCCCGTGTCAATTCCTCTTTCGAAAGCGGGATCTTGAGCATGATTGCCTTTGCCGAGTCCCAGAGCCGGTCGAGGTGTTGTTCCAGCCGAAAGATCCGCCCGTGGTACACGCGGATCCCCTCGAACACCCCATCGCCATAGAGTAGCCCGTGATCGAAAACGGAAACCTGCGCGTCCTGTTGCTCGACAAATTTGCCATCAAGATAGATTTTCATGGTCGTTGCTATCTACTGCATAATCTTGCCGTCCACAATCTCCAAAACACGGTCGCCCCGTCGGGCGATGTGCTCATCATGCGTCACCAACACCAACGTCGTCCCCGCCTCCTGGCGCAACCTCCAGAGCAAATCTAAAATCGCGCCGCCGGTTTTCGAGTCGAGATTACCGGTCGGTTCATCGGCCAGTAACAATCGCGGCCGGTTCATCAGGGCACGCGCAATCGCCACCCGTTGTTGTTCGCCGCCGCTCAACTGCGCTGGCCGGTGATCCAACCGCTCTCCCAGCCCCACCGCGGTGAGCAGCTCCCGACCGCGCGCGACCGCATGCTCGTGCCGCAGCCAGGCCGGCAGACATACGTTCTCCAATGCATCCAGTTCCGGCAACAAGTTATAGGACTGAAACACAAACCCGATCTGCTGATTCCGCAGCCGCGTGCGCTCAACATTACCCAGTGCGAACAGCGCGATGCCGTCTAACCGCACCTCGCCGGCCGTCGGCGCGTCCAGTCCGCCCAGCAAATGCAGCAACGTGCTCTTGCCCGCCCCCGACGCGCCGACAATCACCAGCGCCTCGCCGCGCCGCACCGTCAAATCAATGCCCTGCAACACGTCCACGGCTCGTTGCCCCATCATGTACGTCTTGCGTAGACCGGTCGCAGTGAGGATCACGTCATTCATGGCGCAACGCCTCCACAGGCTCGAGTCGCGCCGCCCGCAATGCAGGGATCAATCCCGCCAGCGTGCAAATCACCAGCGTCGCCCCGCCAATCGTCAACAGATCCCGCCCGGTCAAATACGCCGGAATCTTCTGGAAATTGTAAATCTCGCGCGGAAACACCTCGATGCCGAGCACGTGTTGGATAAAATACTGGATCGGCTCGATGTTCTGAATCGTCAACAAGCCCAGCGTCGTGCCCATCGCCACGCCGCACACGCCGACAATGAACCCCTGCAACACAAAGATTCGCAACACCACTCCCGGCGTCGCGCCGACCGCCTTCAACACGCCAATCTCACGCGTCTTTTGCACCGATACCGTTATCAACGTGCTCGTGATGCCAAACGCCGCCACGACCACAATAAAGAGCAAAATGAAAAACATCACCGTCTTTTCCACCTGAATCGCGCCGAGCAGCCGGCGATTCATCTCCGCCCACGTCTGCGCCCGCAGCGTCGGCGGCAGTCGTTGGTTCAACACCCCAGCCACCTCCTGCGCCCCGGCTAACGGGTCATCCGTCATGATCTCGATCCCGTGCACCGCGTTGGACAACTCGAACAACTCCTGCGCCGTCGCCAACGAGGTGAACACCAACGTCGCGTCGTACTCAAACATCCCGGACTCGAAGATGCCGGTCACGGTGAGTTCGAGCGGCAAATACACCTCTTCACCGCGTTTTTCGAAGTTGCGCGGCGAATAGACAGTGATTTTGTCGCCGAGATAAATCCCATATTGCGCCGCCAGTTCCCGGCCAATGACTACAGTTTCGCCTGTCAGATCGAGTGTTCCCTGTTGGACGTACTCCGCCAGCCGGCTTACTTGAATCTCTCGTTCGGGATCAATCCCTTTCAAATACGGCGTGGCAATCCGACGATTAAACTCCACCAACACCAGACTGAGGACGAACGGCGAGGCCGCTTTCACTCGTGGCAACGACCGAGCAACGGCGATCACTTCCTCGCCATTCTCGATCAATCCACCGCTCACGGTCACATGCGCCTGCATCCCCATCAACTTCGACCGCAATTCCCGGTCGAACCCGCTCATCACCGCAATCACCACGATCAACACCCACACCCCAATCGTCACCCCAGCCAACGAGATCAGGGTAATGACCGATACAAACGTCCCCTTCGGCTTCAAGTACCGAAGCCCCAAAAACAATTCACATGGCAACCGCGTCATTGGCCCGCGAGAATACCAGACTCCCCCCACAATGCAGCAGGATTCTTGCGCTGGATGCCCGTGCCCTGCAGTCCCGACGCACACGCCACCCGGACAACCGACCCGCCGATTCTCTTCGCGGGACGGCAATTCCATCCTGAATCATGAGCACGAGGAGGACCTGAATGGATGGGGCGCGATGGTCTTTCGACTCGCCTCACGCCTGCCACCCCACCGCCATCCAAAGCGCCACTGATGCGGCGCACTCTAAAACCATGCGGTCCAACCCCGGTGCTCGAACTTACGCAGTAGCATTTTGGACTACGGGGCGACAGTACCGCTTTCCCGTCGGTCCACTTACGGAGACGATGGCCAGTGGGCGACTCACGCGGGTCGAGGCACAGACAAGAATGTCTGTGCCGCCGTCAACGTCTGACGGAAAGCGTGGTGTCGGAAATCATGCCGCTCATCGTCCCGAGGCAGGGGAAATGGAAGAGTGTGCTGTTGGATTCGATGTCCGGCGTCATGGAGAACAAAGTCGGTTGACTCATGTCTGATGATGACCGGCCCGCGGAGAAACAGTGCACCCAAAAGTGAAACTTTCAGCGCCGCGCTCATGATTCAGGATTCCATTCACTTGCACTCTCGTCTGAACAAGCCGAATATTCAGCAGGAAAGGAGGAGAGCAATCATGATGAAGACTCGACCCAGCAAGGAAGTGGTGATCAAGGTTCGCAACGAGATCGGTGTGCTCGCCGTGTTGTCCAGACTCCTCGCCGCCAAAGGCATCAACATCCTCGCCGTCAGCGCGTGGACCGACGGCGAAAATGGCATCATCCACCTGGTCACCGACGACAACCTGCGCACCATGGACACGTTGCGCGCCCATGATTACAAACCGCGCGAAGCCGACGTCGTATTGACCGAGGTCGCCCATAAGCCTGGTCTCCTGCGCCACCTGACCGAAAAACTAGCGCAAGACGGTATTGACATTCATCATCTGTACGCCACCGCGACCGCCGACCAAGACAAAGCATTGATCGTCTTCGCCACGGCCAACAACGACCGCGCCCTCGTGTTGTTGAACGGGTGAGGCGACGCGCGCGACTTCGTGGGCAGGCATTCCCGCGCCAACCCGCCTTCGCGAAGGCTTTGCCGGGAAAACCGGTGCCGGCAAGAATGTCGCTTCCGCGATGGGCGAAAGGTTAGGCGACGACGACTGCGGGTTGGTCGGTCCGCGCAATAATCTCATCCTGCAACTTACGATCGAGCGCCACAAAGTAGTCGCAGTAACCGGCAATGCGCACCACGATATTGCGATAGTCGTCTGGCTTTTCTTGGGCTTTGCGCAACGTCTCCCGATCCACCATGTTCACTTGGATTTGCAGGCCGCCTTGGGCGACATAGGTCTTGAGCAACGAGCAGAGAATGCCCGGCCCGTCCGGCCCGCGCACAAAACCGGGCGTGATCTTCATGTTGAACGCCATTCCGCCCGACACCTTCGTCAAAACCAGCTTGGTCATCGAGTTCAACAGGGCTGCCGGTCTCCGCACATCCCGGCCCTGCGACGGTCCCGGCCCATCGCTGAGGGTTGGCCCCGCAAAAGCGACCATCAGGCGTTGCGGCCGTCACTTCGCCGCGGCGAACGTGATTGTGGTAACTGAACAATCGCGCCATATACCGCGCGTTCACCTTTGTCGGATAGTTCAGAATCGTATCCGTGAAGGCATCATAAACCCGCCGCGCAATGGCATCGGGATCTTCCAGGTCGTTGCCAAACGCAGGCGTGCGTGTGGCCAAGAGTTGTCGGACCGGTTCGTCGCCCGCAAAGTTCCTGTCGAGCATTTCCTCCACCTGCCTCAACGTGACCTGTCCCCGATCATAAACGAACATTTTGATCGCCGACAACGAATCCACCGCTGTGCCAAAGCCCAAACCATTGACCACGTCCGTGCCATACCGAACGCCCCCCGGCAGAGGTCTAGGCACCGTTCGAGACAATCATCCACCAACGCCGACGCAAACGGATCGCACCGGTCCAACGCACGCCGCGCCCGCCTCTCCTCCGCTGCCGCCAATTGCCGGTGAATGTCAAATCGCATTTGCTCGAGATACGCGCCGAGAAAATCATCCCACGTCCGCAACGATTCCAGCGGTCCCGTCTGTGCCCCGGTCTCCCCGGCCAGATTTGGCGCGCCATTGTTGAACACCGACTCGATCAAACTGGCAAAATGCACTTGCCCGCCACAGCCTTCATGAATCTGACAGCCGGCTATCATGATCTCAATGCAACCCATGTTGTAGTAGTCGCGAGCCACTTCCAAGGGATAACCCGAACGAACCAATGCCGGAATTTGCACATCGTCGTTAAAAATCATCGGCTGTCCACCGCCACACAAAATCGCCCGCGTGATCGTGTCCCATAACCGGACCGGCGTGCCGGCATGGACGCGCACCGCGGCATTCGGGTACGGCTCACCCGCCTCTCCGGCAATCTCGACAAGGATGTAAGTCAACTCATTCGTCGCGTCACGCCCGTCTTGATCAACGCCCCCAACCATCACACTCTGCACCGTCCGCGAGTGCGGTTCATTGACCTTCAGCCAAACGTGCTCTAACAACTCCTTGGCCTGCTCGCGGGTCAAAATCCCATTGGACAGATCGCGCTGATAAAACGGCCACAAATACTGATCCAGGCGGCCCAAAGACATCGCCGAGCCCCCGCCGATATTGCTGATCGTGTGCAGCATCCAAGTCAACTGCACCGCTTCCCGGAATGTCTGCGGCGGATACTCCGCAACGCTATTGCACACTGCGGCCATCTGTTCCCGTCCCTCCGCCGCCAACGTCGCCGCGTAACGCTGGATGAACCGCGCCCCGCTTCCCACGCAATCCGCACCGATTCGTAACACTCGCGCTGGGACGGTTCCGCAGTTGTGTTGCGTTTGGCGAGGACCCGCTGCAACAACCCGCGCCCGCCCAGTTGCAGCGCTGTCTCGTACTTCAGATTCAGGTGATTCGCGGCATACCACGGCAACTCGGCAAAATTCCGCCGGACGTCCACCCCGTAATCGAACGAGAAATGATTTTCAAGAATCCGGAAGACTCGCGCGTACATCCGCCGTTCATCGCCCGGCAACTCCGTCACCACCTCCCGGACCAGCCGCTGCAAATCCTCGTACGTCACCGAAGCGTCGTAATGATCCCGCGCCATCCACGCCCACCGCTGTTCGGTCGGATCACAAATCGGCAATTGTTCCCGCAGGACACGTCGTGCCTCGGCCAGACGCTGTTCAAAACTCGGCAAGCCATCGGCCAGCGGCCACATCCCCAAAACCGAGCCTGCTATTACTAACCATCTCATAATTATATCGACATCCGCCGGGATGTTGTGCGAGC